>NZ_CATNHH010000067.1:0-274814 GCF_950098555.1 Citrobacter sp. T1.2D-1 | reverse complement strand
TTCTTCGGCAGTGATCATGGTGGTGAACGTGGTGCCCTGCTGTATGGTCTGATCGGAACGTGCAGGCTGAACGGTATCGATCCAGAGGGTTACCTTCGCCATATCCTGAGCGTATTGCCGGAGTGGCCCATCAACAAAGTGGCCGAACTGCTGCCATGGAACGTAGATCTCACCAATAAATAGCCGTCAATACGGCGCTCACTTAACGCTTACGATATGTTAGAAGGTTACACGACTAAAACAACAGAAGACCGCGAAAGAATTTTGGCTGTACAGGCCGCGTTAGAGATAGCCAAAGCATCGGTAGGTTCTGTCGGAGCCAGCACACAATCAAGAGTAGCGGCTGACTTAAAAGCTGTTGCCAATGAAATCAGCGGATTGGCCGATGCTATACAAGCAGCTCTAGCCAAAAAGTAATCCGTAATTGCCTCTGTGTTAATCAACCCGCTTCGGCGGGTTTTTTTATGCGATCTGGGCTGATATCACATGAACAAAGAACCACGCATATACGGCAGCAAATGGGACCGTGAGCGTCTTATATTCCTTCGCGCTCATCCCTTATGCGTCATGTGTCACGAGCAAGGCAGGGTGACAGCGGCCACGGTGGTTGACCACATCATCCCGCACAAGCTGAAAGAGGCTCTGCGCTCTGGTGACAGCCAGGCAATAGCGAAGTCGCAGAAGCTTTTCTGGAGCCGTAAGAACTGGCAAGGGCTGTGTAAGCAGCACCATGACTCCACGAAGCAGAGGATGGAGAAACGCGGCACCGTCATCGGTTGTGATGAGCACGGCGTGCCGCTTGATCCTAACTCGCACTGGTTCAAATGATATCAATTCTCATATGAGGGGGGGCGGGTTAAAAGTCCAGAAAGCTGACTCTAAATGACCGCCGCCCATCCTTTTTGTACACAACCGCGAAATGAAAAGTTTTTTTCCGGGAGGTTCCGATGGCAGGACGTCGCCCGAAACCGTCCCACCTAAAAGTGGTGACCGGCAATCCGGGCAAGCGAAAACTTAACGATAAAGAACCCCAGCCCGCGAGAGAAATACCCAGCCCTCCGGCCCACCTTACCGACTGGGGAAAAGTCGCCTGGGGGAAACTCACTGTGCTGCTTGACGGTATGGGCGTACTTACCGTAGCTGACGTGCTGGCGCTGGAGCGCCTTTGTGATATTTACGCCGACATACTCCAGTTGCGACTTACGATCGCTGACGAGGGGAGGACGTATACCGTTCAGACTGAAGGCGGTTTTTTAATTAAGGCTAACCCGGCGGTTGCAATGCTGGCCGACGCGGATCGCCGCTTTAAAAGTTACCTGGTTGAATTCGGTCTTACCCCGGCTGCCAGAACGAAGGTGAAAGTTGATGGTGGAGAAAAAGAAGAAGACCCGCTCAACCAGTTCTTCGGTTGACCCCGCCACACGATACGCGATGGATGTGGAATCCGGCAGGGAAATTGCCGGACCCGATATACGCAATTCCTGCAAGCGTCACCTTAAAGATCTGGATTCTTGCCATGCGCGGGGCCTGCACTGGGACGCGTCGGCGGCACAGCGTGCTATCGACTTTTTTGCAAAAGTGCTGAAGCTCAATGGTGGTGAACATGAAGGCCAGCCCTTTAATTTATTGCCGTGGCAATGCTTCATCGTTGGTTCGATATTTGGCTGGAAAAACTCAGACGACTATCGCAGATATCGCATGGCTTATGTTGAATCCGGGAAAGGTTCCGGGAAGTCGCCGTTGGCAGCGGGTATAGCCCTTTACTGTCTGGTCGCCGACAAAGAGCCACGCGCCGAAGTGTATGCCGCTGCAACGAAAAAGGACCAGGCTATGATCCTGTTTCGTGATGCAGTGGCGATGGTGGATCAGTCACCGGCGCTGGCGCAGCGAATCCACAAATCAGGCGGAGCCGGGAAAGAGTGGAACCTTGCATTCCTGCAAACTGGCTCATTCTTCAGGCCTATCAGTTCTGATGACGGTCAGTCAGGTCCGCGCCCGCACTGTGCGCTGATTGACGAAATTCACGAGCACAAAAACAACCAGGTGGTTGAAATGATGCGCGCTGGGACGAAAGGCAGGCGGCAGGCGCTGATTTTCATGATCACCAACAGCGGCCACGATAAAACCAGTGTCTGTTATGACTATCACGAGTACGGGCGCAAGGTCGCTGAAGGGGCTATTGAGGATGACAGCTTCTTCTCATTCATCTGCTCACTTGATGAAGGGGAGGACCCTTTCAAGGATGAATCCTGCTGGAAAAAGGCGAATCCGTCGCTGGGTCACACCTTTACCGAGCGCTATCTGCGTGAGCAGGTCACACAGGCACGCGGCATGCCATCGAAGGAGAGCATTGTCAGACGCCTGAATTTCTGCCAGTGGGTTGACGCTGATAACCCCTGGATGAGCAGCGATGTCTGGATGGGGTGCGAAGAGGATTTTGACCTTCAGGAACTGCAGGGGGAGGAATGCTACGGTGGACTGGACCTCTCCGGTAGCCGTGACCTTACTGCGCTGGCACTGTTCTTTCCGAAAAAGCGGAAACTGCTGGTAGAGTTCTGGACACCAAAAGACACGCTGGCAGATCGCGCCAAAACAGACCGGGTTCCGTATGACGCCTGGGAGCGGGACGGATATATCCACACCACGCCAGGTAAAGCGGTTAAGTATGGGTTTGTTGCTGAACGAATAGCCGACCTTTCCCAGATGTTTTTTATAAAAGCTATCGCCTTTGACCAGTACCGCATCAAATATCTTGAACCAGAGCTGGAGGAAGCCGCTGTTTCTGTGCCGCTGATCCCTCACGGCCAGGGCTACTACAAAGCGCAGGAGTCAGGGTTGTGGATGCCACACTCTATCGAGCTTTTCGAACAACGTCTGGATGACGGCGAAATCATCATTAAAACAAATCCCTGTCTTCGCTGGAACGCGGCTTCTGCTGTAACTGAAGCCGATCAGAAAGAAAACCGCATATTTGCCAAGAAGAAAAGTACCGGCCGTATTGATGGTGTGGTTGCTTCAGCTATGGCAATAGGCGCAGCAGAAGGTGATGTCACTGACGATGGTGATTTAGAGGGCTTTTTTGACGATCCAATCATAGTGGGTATCTGATGGCTAAGAACAAGCAACCAGGGCGCGTAAAAAGCGCCCTTCTAAACTGGCTGGGCGTACCCATCAGTCTCACAACTGGTGAGTTCTGGCGGGAATGGTTTGGAACCAGCAGTAGTGGAAAAGTCGTTACCGCAGATAAGGTTATCCGGCTGTCTGCTGTGTGGGCATGCGTCAGACTTCTGAGTGAATCAGTTTCTACATTACCGCTGAAAATATACGAGCGGCAGCCGGATGGCTCACGTAAGTTAGCGCAGAATAATACGGCCTACCAGGTGCTGTGTCGACGACCTAACCCGGAAATGACCCCGTCGCGATTTATGCTGATGATCGTTGCCAGTATCTGTTTGCGTGGTAATGCCTTTGTCGAAAAACGTTTTATTGGTAGCAAGTTGGTATCCCTGATTCCGCTGTTGCCGCAGAATATGGTTGTTAAGCGTCTGGACACAGGGCAATTGCAATACACGTACACTGAGAATGGTACCCAGCGGAATATCCCCCTGAACACCATGATGCATATTCGTGGCTTTGGCCTCGATGGTGTGTGCGGCATGATGCCGACAATGGCGGGAATTGATGTGTTCGGTGCTGCTATGTCAGTGGATGAAGCTGCTGCAAAAATCTTCGAGAACGGTCTACAGAGTACGGGGTTTCTGTCTTCAAAAACCGCGCTCTCTAAAGAACAGCGCACCCGACTTCGTGAGAATCTTCAGGCGTTCATCGGTTCGAAGAACGCCGGAAAGCTTATGGTGCTGGAAAACGAACTGACTTATCAGAATGTCACGATGAACCCGGAGGCTGCACAGCTTCTTGAAAGCCGATCATTCAGCATTGAGGAAATTTGCCGATGGTTCCGCGTGCCGCCTTTTATGGTTGGGCATACGACAAAGCAAAGCAGTTGGGCTTCAAGTCTGGAAGGGATGAACCTGCTGTTCCTGACGCATACACTCAGACCGCTCTTGATAAATATTGAGCAGGAAATATCGCGCTGTTTACTTAATGGCGATGATGATCTCTTTGCCGAGTTTTCTGTTGAAGGCCTGTTGCGTGCTGACAGCGCCGGTCGCGCTGCATACTATACCAGCGCTTTGCAGAATGGCTGGATGTCGCGCAATGATGTTCGCCGTCTCGAAAACCTTCCACCAATTGAAGGCGGAGATATCTATACGGTTCAGCTTAACCTTACCCAACTGAAAAACCTTGAAAATGCCAACCCACAAGTTCAGGCACTGGCGCTGAGAGAACTGCATAACCATGTTTTCCCGGATATTCCTTTCGAACAGACACCGCTAAAACAGGCTGCTTAGGAGCCATTTCCCATGACAAAAAAACAACTTCCGGTTGCTCCGGCGGGTCGCCTCTGCGCGGGTGTAACCAGCGAGCCAATGCCAGCAGCGCTTGAGCGCTGGAATGGTGGCATTCGTGCGGCATCAAGCGATGACAACACCATCTCAATTTTTGATGTGATTGGGAAAGATTACTGGGATGAAGGCGTGACGGCAAAACGCATTTCTGGCGCACTTCGTTCACTGAATGGCGCTGATGTGACTGTCAACATCAACTCTCCCGGCGGCGACATGTTCGAAGGTCTGGCGATTTACAACCTGCTACGAGAGTACCAGGGGAAAGTCACAGTGAAGGTTCTGGGCATTGCCGCCAGTGCTGCCTCAATCATTGCTATGGCCGGGGATGATATTCAGATTGGTCGTGGTGCTTTTCTGATGATTCACAACTGCTGGGTGATTGCTGTAGGTAATCGTCACGACTTTGCCGAACTGGCTGTTTCGCTTGAACCTTTCGATAAAGCAATGGCAGATATCTACGCTGCCCGCTCCGGCCTTGAAATGGAGACGGTACAGAAACTGATGGATGCAGAGAGTTACATCGGCGGTAGCGATGCTGTTGAAAAGGGACTTGCTGACAGCCTTCTTTCTGCCGATGCCGTCAGTGACGGTGATGAATCACCCGCAGCAGCGCTGAGAAAACTGGATGCGTTGCTGGCAAAAACAAACACTCCGCGCTCTGAACGGCGGAAACTGATTAAAGCCCTCTCCGGTGGCATGCCAGGCGCTGTTACCAATCCTGACGGTACGCCGTGCGCTGCCGACGACATTAAACCTGAAACCATCAATTCACTTGAAAACGCACTGGTTGCGTTAGTCAAATAAGGACCATTTATGTCTGAAGTAAATGAAATTCTGAAAAAAGTTACCGCCAGCATCGAAGAGGCAACCAGCAAATTTAATGCAAAGGCAGAAGACGCGCTGAAAGAAGCGCAAAAGTCCGGCCAGCTTTCAGAAGAAACAAAAGCGGCTGTCGACAAAATGGCGTCTGAATTTAACGCTCTTCGTGAAGCAGAAAAGACGTTGAAAGCAGCCGTTGGTGACCTTGAACAACATGTCGCGCAGATGCCGCTGGCAAATGCAAAACAGGTTGTCGAGACTGTTGGCCAGCAGGTTATTTCTTCTGAAGCGCTGAAAACTTTTGCTGCCAGCATTGATGGCGGTAAGCGTATTAGTATTCCGGTTAAGGCGGCTCTTACTTCTGCCGATGTAGCAGAAGGAGTGGTTGAACCGCAGCGTTTGCCGGGTATCGATACGGCTCCGAAACAGCGTCTCTTTATCCGTGATCTGATTGCGCCAGGCCGTACTTCCTCTCCGGCCATTTTCTGGGTACAGCAAACGGGTTTTACCAATAACGCAGCCGTGGTACCGGAAAACACGCAGAAGCCGTACAGTGATATTGAGTTCACCCCTAAAATCACTGGCGTCAGTACTGTCGCCCACCTGTTCAAAGCATCCAAGCAGATCCTGGATGATTTCGCGCAACTTCAGTCAACCATCGATGCCGAAATGCGCTACGGGCTGAAGTACGCTGAAGAGCAGGAAATCCTCTTTGGTGACGGAACCGGAGTTCACCTTCATGGCATCGTTCCTCAGGCGTCTGTGTTTAACCCGGCGTTCACTGTTGCTCAGCAGAGTGGGATTGACGATCTGCGACTGGCAATGTTGCAGGCTCAACTGGCGCGCTTCCCGGCATCCGGTCACGTTTTGCACTTCATTGACTGGGCGAAGATTGAACTGACTAAAGACAGTCTGGGGCGCTATATCCTGGCGAACCCGGCGGCACTGACGGGTCCGACTCTTTGGGGGCTTCCGATTGTTGCCACCGAAGCTGCTGCCTTCCAGGGTAAATTCCTGACAGGTGCCTTCAACGCTGGCGCGCAGATCTTCGACCGTGAAGATGCAAACGTGGTCATTTCCACTGAGAACGCCGACGACTTCGAGAAAAACATGATCACAATCCGCTGTGAAGAACGTCTGGCGCTGGCCGTCAAACGTCCTGAAGCGTTCGTGTATGGTTCATTTACCGTACCGGCTCCGGGTGGAGAATAATACCTTATGCGGCCTGCGGGCCGCTTTTTATAGGTGGCATTATGAAGTTAATAGCACTTAAGCCGATCTATTTTGGCGGTATCGTTATTGTTGAAGGTCAGCAATTGAAAACGCTCGAGCAGCATGGGCGCGAGTTAATTGCTAAAGGTTATGCGCGACTGGCGGATGATGGCAATTCTCCACAGCTGGAACCGACTGACGCTAAAGCTGATAAAAAGGCGAAAAAGTAATGATCGATCTTGATGTGGTAAAACAGCACTGCCGCATTGATACCGACTTTACCGGCGATGATGCTTTGCTGAATTTATACACCGGCGCGGCTGCGAGGTATGTCCAGACATGGACACGGCGAACGCTCTATGAAAATGAAAACAGCCCTGGCTACGCAGAGGATGAAGATTCAATTCTGCCTGGTGATGATGTGAAAGCGGCCATGCTGCTGCTTATCGGTCACTGGTATGCAAATCGCGAAACGGTTTCAGTTGGTCAGACCGTGGCAGAAGTTCCTTTCGCCGTTGAGGCATTGTTGCAACCTTACCGTATTTATGGGGTGTAAACATGTCCTGTTCAGGATGCGCGCAACGTCGCGAGTGGATAAAAAAGTGGGCGAGAATTGCTTATGAACGAGCAACTGGTAAACGAACTGATGGTGGCACTGCGGGAACAGACAGCAGCACAGAAAGAACAGACGGAAGCGATAAACCGTCTGGCTGAATCAAACGTAGCTTTATGCGACGTCATTATTCAGGCGATGGCTGATGAAGACAGAGTTGATATTACTACCGTTAACGATATCACTCCGCAGTATCTAAGCCAAAAAGCTCGGGGGTAACATGCAAGCTGGGAAATTACGGCATCGGGTAACGATACAGGAACCGGTAAAGATTCAGAATCCTGAAACCGGTTCGGTCAATAACACCTGGCGTGATGTTGCGACTGTCTGGGCCGAAGTTTCCCCATTGTCAGCGCGTGAATTTATTGCTGCGCAGGCTTCTCAGGGTGAAATAACCACCCGTATTGTTATTCGCTACCGTGCCGGAGTTACCAGAAAACATCGCATCTTGTTTCGTGGTGCTGTGTATAACATCCATGGTGTTCTACCCGATCCAAAAAGCGGACGTGAATACCTGACGCTTCCCTGTTCTGAGGGGGTTAATGATGGCTGATAGTGTTGAGGTAAGTCTTACCGGGCTTGAATCACTTCTTGGGAAAATGGAGGCCATATCAGAAGTCACCCGTAATAAAGCCGGTCGGTTTGCATTGCGTAAGGCGGCAAACATTATAAGGGATCGGGCCAGAAGCAACGCGTCACGGGTTGATGATCCTCTGACTAAAGAAGCGATCCACAAAAATATCGTCGCCAGCTTCAGCAGCAAGCAATTCCGCAGGACGGGGGATTTGGCATTTCGTGTCGGGGTAATGGGCGGTGCGAGGCAGTATGCAAATACAAAGGCAAACGTCAGGAAAGGCAGAGCAGGCAGGACATACAAGACAGCAGGCGACAAAGGGAATCCTGGTGGCGACACCTGGTACTGGCGTTTTCTGGAATTCGGAACTGAACACGCCGCTGCAAAGCCTGTACTGCGACCTGCCATGAATGGCGTTGATAATGCGGTTATCAGTATTTTCGCTGAGGAAATGGAAAAGGCTATTGATCGTGCCGTTCGTCAGGCTACCAAAAAAGGAATAAAAGCATGATTGCGCCAGTTTTTGCCGTCTGCTCGGCGGACCTGAAAGTAAAGGAGTTGCTGGGCGATGATCCGGTGAGGCTTTATCCGTTTGGCATGCATGATGATGACCTGGTGTATCCATACGCGGTCTGGCAAAACATTGATGGTGAGCCAGAAAATTATCTGAAACAGAATCCTGATATTGACCGTTATTCAATCCAGGTGGATGTGTATGGGGACACCGACGAAGATGCTATTGCTGTGGCACGAGCGCTACGCGATGCCATTCAGAGTAAGGCCTACATAACCCGCTGGAACGCACAGGGTCGCGACCCATCAACCCTCAAATACCGCTATTCCTTTGACGTTGACTGGCTGGTCAACCGATAGCTCAAACCACTCACATCACACCGGCTAAAAGCCGGTTTTTTTATATCCGGAGATGACTATGTCAGTAGTGACTCAAGGCACTCAACTTTTTGTGCTCGCGAATGGTGTCGTGAGCGAAATCGAATGTATCACGGCATTTTCACCAGGTGGAAGCCCGGCAGATCAGATTGACGATACCTGTCTGAGTGAACGAAACACCCGTAAATATAAAAAGGGATTACGTACACCAGGGCAGGCTACAGCCACACTCAATGCCGATCCTCAGAACGCCAGCCACCTCATGCTCAGTAATATGGCTGAGTCTAACGACCAGAGTGACGTAACGTTTGCGATCGGTTGGTCCGATGGCGAATCATTACCAACCGTCGCGCCGGAAAGTGATCCGGATGCAGTTGACGGCCTGTCCCTGCCATCTGACCGAACCTGGTATGTTTTCAAAGGATACGTTTCCGACTTCCCGTTTGATTTCCAGGGGAATACCGTCGTGCAGACATCCGCAACTATCCAGCGTTCCGGTCAGGGCGGATGGATTCCGAAAGAGCAACCAGGCAGTTAATTAAGCGCGGGGAGTATTCCCCGCCCCATCGATGCTGATACCGGGAAATTTCATGAAACTGACTCTTGATACACTTAAAAAAACAGGTGCTTTCACAGGCCGTCCTGTTGAGAAAGAAATTAAATGGAAAGGTGCTGACGGGAAAGAACACATTGCTACAACATATATTCGTCCGCTTGGTTACCATACTGCAACGTCTGATGTTCTCGCTGGCTTAGGCAAGATTGATGGCGTGGCTGGTCGCATTGCTGCGTCCATTTGTGATGAGAATGGGCATCAGGTGTTTACCGTGTCTGATGTAACTGGTGAAGCTGATCCAGAGCGTGGCGCGCTGGATGGAAACCTTACGGTAGCTTTGCTGGTGGCAATTCAGGAAGTCAATGATCTGGGAAAGACGGACTCAGCGCAGAAGACGAAATCTGGTGCGAACTAGTCCTTAACGGGATTGGTGGACGTACCATTTCAGAAGCGCAGGAACGCCTCAGTTTTCTTGAGTTCCAGCAGTGGGTTCAGTACCGTCAGAAGTACGGAAGCCTAAACCCTATGATGAGGACAGAATGGGGGGCTGCTCTTGTTTCTTCTGTGCTGGCAAATGTTAACCGTAGCAAAAACACGCCACCTTTTCGGGTAGCAGACTTCGCACCGCATATTGCAGCGGCAGAGCGCACCGCCGCTAACGAACCAATCAGCCTTCAGGAGGCGATGAGGACCTGGGGATAACAGCAAAACTTGCGTCTGAATTTTTGCTTGATACTATCAATGTGCTTAAATTTCAAAGGGCGCTGTTATGAAACGGATAATATATTGTGTCATGTTTTTTTTATCGCTTTTTCAAAGTATATCTTTTGCAAATACAAAAGAATTCGATGATGGCATCAAATTAGTTTGCAACAATACTGGTGGCGAGCGAGATAAGGTTTGCTCACAGTACATTAAAAATCTAATATCAACTGCTATAGATCAAGGTAAAATTTCATATTTATGTGACGAGTGGAGTAAAAAAGGCCATGATGTCACTAAAGAACAAAGATGTATTGACGCAAAAGAATTTGAGTTATATTTCAATAAAAAATGATTAAATGTGAACCTAAAAGCTCGCACTAGCGAGCTTTTTTTATTTTGGAGGGGCTATGGCCGGAAAATCACTCGGTACGCTGACCATTGATCTTATTGCTAAGGTAGGTGGTTTTGTTTCCGGCCTAAGCCAGGCAGAAAGGTCATCACAAAAATGGCGTAAACAGGTACAGGCAGATGCAAAAGCGGCAGCGGTTGCGTTTACCGGGTTTGCAACCGCTGCCAGTGCAGCCGCTGTTGGCGTTGGTGTTGCTGGCTATAATTTATTAAAAAACACGTCAAAACAGATTACCGAGTCTGACCGTTGGGCTAAGTCTCTTAATATGTCTACGCAGTCTTTACTATCATGGCAGTATGCGGCTGAGAAGGCAGGTGTATCTGGCGACCAGATGGCCGATATCTTCAAGGATATTGGCGATAAAATTGGAGACGCTGTACTTAACAAATCTGGTGAGGCTGTAGACGCTTTGGATGCACTTGGGCTATCAGCTAAAAAATTAGCAGGTGAATCCCCAGATAAACAACTTCTAGCCATAAGTAATGCGCTAGGAAAGATAAAAACAAACGCTGAAAAAACCACGATACTCGAAAGTTTGGGCAACGATCTTTCTAAACTGCTTCCTTTGCTTGACCAGGGCGGTGATAAGTTACAGAAATATCTTAAGGCCGCGAAGGATTTCGGTGTTGCACCTGATGATGCTGATATTGAAAGCCTTGTTAAAGTAAATTCAATCTTTGAAGATATGGAAACCCAAATTAATGGGGTTAAGATTGAATTGGCTACTGGATTAGCAAAGGTTGACCTTACAAGTCTTCAGAAATCAATTAGCGACATGGGGGATGTATTTAAAGACCCTGAAGTTATTAAAGGTATCACCGACCTTGTTAGTGGAGTGGTTGACCTTGCTACCTGGCTTGTTAAGGTTGGAGCGGAAGCCGGAAAACTCATTGACCTCTACAAAGGCGGTAGCTCAGTAGGAGAAAATGCATCTAAAGAAGAAATTGAGCGCAGAATAAGGAACCTTACTGCCGATCTTGATGATGAAGGTTTTCTTGCGAGCGTAAACAGAATTGGTATGGATGTAAATAGTAAAAGGAAAGAAAGAGAACAATTAACACAGAGGCTTTTAATTCTTGACACTGCAAACAATCTTCCCCTTACCCCGGCATTTATCGGTAACTTAAATGATAAAACAAAAAGCTATAATAAAGATCCTGGCGAATCGAACGGAAAGACGAAAACCAATTCATCTGCAAATAAACTTGAATCTGCATTTAAATCAATGGAGACAAGTTATCTTCGTCAGATAGCTCTCATCGACACCACGGGAAAGAAAAGCGCCGAAGTAACTGAACAACAAAAGCTACAGTTTGATATCGCCAGTGGAAAGCTAACCGGACTTAATGAAGCCCAGAAGCAACGCCTTGAACAACTGGCAACAGAGGTGGATCGTCTCAATTCGGTTAAAAAGGCCAATGAGGAAAACTTAAAGGTCGCAGAATTTGTCGCAACACTCCAGGCGCAGAATGCTAACGCAGCAGCTTCTATGAATGCAGAAATAGCCGGAGCCGGGTTAGGGGACAAAGAGCGTGAACGCCTTCGTGAGCGCCTTGCCATTGAGCGTGAGTTCCTTGACCAACAAAGTGACCTACAGAAACGTCGACAGGGCAATGAAATTAGCCAGAACGTTTACGACAGAGAAACTGCGGCGCTTAGCGATGCTCTGCAACAACGGCTTGAATTGCTGGAAGACCACTACAAAAAACGAGATGAGCTTGAAGGTAACTGGATCGCCGGTGCACAGAATGGTCTGGCTAACTGGGTAGATACTTCCAGTGATTATTACACTCAGGTATCTGATTTAGTCGGTAATACGCTTGATGGGCTGGTGGATAACATGGCCGATGCGCTAAGCGGAAATAAAGCCGACTGGGCAAGCTGGGCAAACAGCGTGCTCAGCGAACTCCAGAAAGTTCTGCTCAGGGCAATCATGGTAAATAGCCTTAAATCTGCTGGTGAGAGCGGCTGGTTTGGTTCTCTTGGTGGGATGTTTGGTGGTTCTTCTGCCGGAGGTAGCACACCTTCAGGTCTATACGATGGCTTAACACTTAACGCTAAAGGTGGAGTCTATGACTCACCAGACCTGAGCAAATTCAGCAACGGTATAGTCAACAGTCCGACCATGTTTGCTTTTGCTAAAGGTGCGGGACTTATGGGAGAGGCTGGATATGAAGCCATCATGCCATTAACCAGAACCGCTGACGGTAATCTTGGCGTCCGTATGGTGGATGATACAGTTTCTTCTGTTGGCGGCGGTGGAGCCCAGGTTCAGCAAACCATTCAGCAGCATTTTTCCATCTCCGGTAACGGAGATGCGGCACTTAAACAGGCTATGCAGGAAGCCGCCCGTCAGGGGGCGAATGATGGCGCTAAGCAGGCGCGTCAAGATTTGCTTCAGGACTTTTCCAATCGGGGCCAGGCGCGTCGTTTGTTAGGCGTGTGATGCTTATTACCTCAGATGTAAGTTGGTCATACTTTTCTGAAAATAATTAATAAGGAGTTATTGTGAATAAATTTAACTTAACAGTGAAATCCTTTGACTTAAGCGGGGAAAACGTATCTGTATGGTTGGATGTTCACTCATTACGAGCAGCATCAATGCCGTTGTTCAGTATGCAGGTTGAAGTAGAGCGGAAAGAAAACGACAAGCTTTCCTCTTATGAATTGGAGGCGATAAAAAAAGCCGCCTCACTAATTCATGATATAGCTAACGAATTGGATGGGACGGCTTAAGCAATTATTTCAAGAAAGGTTCTGGCTTGCTATTACCAAACATTGCTCTTACTGGAGGTTGCATCAATTCATTGATAGCATGTTTAGGTATTGATGTCC
Source organism: Citrobacter sp. T1.2D-1 (assembly GCF_950098555.1). NCBI lineage: Bacteria > Pseudomonadati > Pseudomonadota > Gammaproteobacteria > Enterobacterales > Enterobacteriaceae > Citrobacter > Citrobacter sp. T1.2D-1. The sequence goes on along the minus strand of NZ_CATNHH010000067.1, from coordinate 261,731 downwards.
CACCCATGGTTATTTTACTTAGTTCAGTAGTAAGCTGTTCCTTAAGAGCTTCGCTGAATTTCTGTTCACTACTTTGCTGATCGAGAACCTCAACGATGCCGTACAGCAGGAAATTTGCGGCAGCCTTTATCTTTTGATTCTCTTTCTGTAGTTCATTTATTTGACGCATGAGTTCTTGTATGGTTCTTTCCAATTTATTCTCCTTTTCAACATAATTACCCAACTTTTACTTTAAAGGTCAGTGTCCAACCACTGACGGGCTGAACCACACACTTTAACCAGGGTTAATGTCCCTTAACACCCTGACAAATGATCAGTATCGCCGTTGCGCGTATTTCTCCTGGAGTATTTATGGCTGCACTTGAATGGCCGGAAGATGTCTGTCCGGCGTCTTTGACGTGGCGACCAGAAAGCAACACCAAAACATTTCGCTCCCCCTTCAATGGTGCGTCACAGACAGTCCGTTATCCTGGCACCCGCTGGGTATGTTCTCTCACATTCAACAACCTGTCGGATGATAAATCCCGGCGTCTTGATTCGCTGATTGCTGAACTGGATGGTGAATATGGCAGGGTAAAAATCCATGACTGGGGAAGGGGCGGGCGCACTCCCGCGGGTTCGCCGGTGGTGAATGGTGCCAGTCAGACAGGGACACAATTGCAGACGCGCGGATGGACTCCTGGCGTAATGATTTTGAAACAAGGCGACTACATCACAGTGAACGATGAACTGAAGATGATCACTGCCGACGTGACGAGTGCTGCGAACGGGACAGCCATGATTACGTTTGCGCCAATGCTTCGTATTTCCCCGCCTGCTAATGCTGCGATTGAGGTGGCGAAACCTTACGGCATTTTCAAACTGAAGGATAACCAGCAAGGGGCGGGGAACCGGGTGCCTGGTGTGTTCACCAGTTACACGCTGGAGCTTGAGGAGGCGTTTTAATGTTGTATTCCCCATTTTCTGACGCAATGGTTGACCGGCTTTCCCGCGACCGGGTGACTGCGGTTATCGCCGCAAGCATCCAGTTTGAATCCGGCACTGTGTATGTGCATTCCGGTACCGGGACGATCGTACTGGGTGGCTACGTCTATTACGGCATGGGACGCATGGGCTCGATTGATGATGCCACTGAGACGAACACGACCAGCCCGACGCAGGTGAAGATGACGCTTTCCGGGCTTGACCTGTCACTGTTCGCCAAAACACTGAATGAACGTTGTGTTGGTCGCAATGCTGAAATCTACCTGGTTGCGATGGATGACAACGGCGTGGTGCAGGTTGCCGATCTTCTGTTTAAAGGGAAGGTATCGGGTACCGGGGCCACAGCCGGGGAAACCAACGCTCTTCAGTACACCATCAGTAATATTTTTGAAGACTGGCAACGACCTTTCCCGGATCGCTATACCGACGAATCACAGCAAGCCTCTTATTCTGGCGACCGCATATTCCGCTATGTGGCGCAGATGGCTGAGCGTTCCATTTTCTGGGGCAACAAAAAGGATGCGCCTGGGTTTACTTACAAGTGAGGAAGCATGAAGCACCCTGACTGGCAAAACAGATTAAATGCAGTGATGAAGGCCGCCATTGAGCGGCCTTTTTCATGGGGCAAACATGACTGTTGCCTGTTTGCGGCTGACTGCGCACAGGCCATGTGTGGCGATGACTATGCGGCAGACTGGCGTGGAACTTATGACAGTGAACCGGGGGCTAAAAAGGCCATTCTTCGCGGTGGTGGTTCACTTGAAAAAGTGATTGCACGATATCTCGACGAAGTACCGGTGAAACTGGCTCAGCGTGGGGATATCGCCATCGTCGAGAACGGCGGGGCAAAGTGCGCTGGTGTGGTGTATTCCGGTTCGGTCTGGGTGCCGGGTGAAAATGGTCTGGTGAGTTTACGAGTTAAACCGCTGAGTGTCTGGAGGGTTCGTTAATGCCTGCTGCTATTCCTGTCATTGCGACCGTTGCTGCAGGCGCAGCTGCTTCATACCAGTACTACGGGATCGCAATGGCGATCACCGTTGCTGCCCAGGTCGCAACTCAGGCTCTCACCAAAAAACCATCTATCGATTCATACCGTGACACATCAGAACGTAAACAGGTTCTTCGTGCCGCTGCCAGCGCGAAAACTGTTGTTTATGGACGTACCACTGCCGCCGGTACGTTGTTCTTTTCAGAAGAACAGCCAGGTCAGCAGGATGATGGTGAAATGTTGCACCTGTCCGTTGCTCTCGCAGGGCATTCATTATCCAGCATCGGAACGGTATGGCTCGGCGACGAACCCATCAGCAGTTATCCCGAGCATGCATCATTCCAGTTGCACACGAACCGGCAGACCGCTGATCCGTTCATGCTGTCGAACTGCCCGTCATGGAAAAATGACATGATCGGTAAGGGGATCACATGGCTTCGAGTATCCCTGAAATTCAGCGCAGAGAAATTCCCGTCCGGTATTCCCAATATCAAGGTAGAGAAGTTTGGGCGCGTCGTATACGACCCGAGAACAGGCCTGACCGGATACAGCAATAACGCTGCGCTGGTCATCCTGGACTATTACCGCAACTACCTGAAGGTTCCTGATTCAGACATCAACTGGGATCAGTTTCAGGAAGCCGCCAACATCTGCGATGAGGATGTGATCACCGGCGGCAATACCGTCGAAAGACGCTACACGATCAACGGTGAGTTTGACCTCAGCGAAAACAAGGTGAGCATTCTGGAGGGGATGCTTGCGGCCTGTGCAGGAGACGTGACCTACATTGCCGGCAAGCATGGTTTGCTGGTAGGTGCGTACTATGGTCCTGCAACGGAAGTGATCACCGAAAGCCAGCTGGCCGGTGATATTGAAATCATGCCGGAAGTCTCCCAGTCTGAGCGTGTAAACACTATCAAGGGAACCTTCGTCGATCCGCAACAGGGATTTACTGAAGCTGATTTCCCATCTGTCTCTGTAAGCGAGTGGGTGGCGGAGGACGGCGTCGAAATATCGCAGGATATGAAACTGCGATTTGTGACGAGTGAGTTTCAGGCCCAGCGCCTGGCTGATGTGAAGTTAAAGCGTACCCGTATTGCCAGAACGATGAACGTTACGCTGAATCTCAGCGGCTACCGATATCGTCCCGGAATGTATGTGAAGGTCAATTTCCCGTCTATCGGCATCGTGAACGTTGAGATGCGGGTGACGGACTGGAAATTCGGTGTGCAGAATGGCGTGCAACTGACACTGAAACAGGAAACGGCTGATGTATGGGGTGATGCTGTTGGAAAGCCTATAGAGCGGCCTCCGTTAACTCAGTTGCCGTCCGGTGGTGTTGCCCAACCGCAGAACATGAAGTACACCGTCGAAGAAATCGGTCAGGTGGTTCAGGGGATACTGTCCTGGGAAAATATCGGGCAGGTTGTTTATAACAAAGTCGTCATTCGTCGCAATGGACAGATGGTGCTTTCTGCCCAGGTGCCTGGGTCTTTCACTCGTCTGACAGGGTTGCCAAGGAATACCTACACTGCACATGTTTCAGCGGTGAACCAGATGGGGGCTGAATCGCCGGAAGCTTATCTTGAGTTCAGTGTTGAAGCGCCGCCGCCGCCCTCGCATGTTGATATTGAGCAGGGTTTCTTTGCGGTGACAATGATCCCCCGTCTTGCTGCTATCACCAACGTTTCCACCCAGTTCGACTTCTGGACATCAGGTGAAACGAAGCTTCCGGGCACCTCAACTGAAATCGTTGAGGGCAACGCCAGCAGAGAGGGGATGGGGACCACATGGACCAGCAATCAGTTGCAGGTCGGACATACCTATTACTGGTATATCCGGACCATTAACGCATTCGGTGCTTCTGCATTTATCGAAGTTCCTGCGCTGTGCTCAATGGACACGGGAAGCCTGATCGACCTCATTGATGATTCTGTTCAGAATTCCGAAGCGTTCCAGAACGTTAAAGGCGGGGTTGATACAAACCTTGAAGGCATAATGGAAAATGCCCTCGCCAATCACGGTACAGTTCAGCGTCAGTTTGAGCAGTATGGTGAAGTCAAAGCCGAAGTCATGACAGTGGCCACCACGGTTGCAAATCTGGATGGCGCATTCGCTGAACTGGCTGATTATGTTCAGGCGCAGATCGGGCCGGATGGTGAACTGATGGCGGCTGTAAATCAGAAATTAACAGCCGAAGTGAAAAACGATGGCACTGCGAAAGCGTCGTACACACTGAACCTTGGGATTGTCAGAAACGGTGTGAAATATAACACCGGGTTTGGTATGTCCATCGAGCCTTCAGGCAGCACCTATAAATCCACAGTGGTTTTTGCTGCTGATCAGTTCGGCATTTATTCTGGTAGCGATCCGGGAAATTACACCGCCGCCTTCTTTGTCTATAACGGGCAGGTATTTATCCGCGATGCGCTTATTCAGGATGCCAGTATCACCAATGCCAAAATTGCAAACTATATCCGCTCCAATAATTTCCTCGCCGGAACACGTGGCTGGAATATTGATAAGAGTGGTGACTGTGAATTCCATGGGAAACTGTATGCGACCAGCGGCCAGTTTGCATTTAACGGTGTGAACAATACGGTCGTTATTAACGGCAATGGAATTACTGTCAATCTGTCTGGTGGCGGGCGAGTCGTTGTTGGTAAATGGTAGGTGAATTATGCCGGAAGGTATTCTGATTGATTATAACGATGGTCGGCCAGTGATGGCGATTACAGCGGGGCTTCGTGCCCCGTCGTTTTGCACGAACTTTTCGGGGCGCGGTACGGCCGGTAATCAAATGACAATAAGCACCCCGCTAACACCAGGGTCACAGGTGATTGTCGTACCAACGAAGCCGGTCGAAGTACAGGATATCGTCGATAACCAGGTATTTCTTCAGATCCCCGTATTGATGGCGTCAGTTGCACGAAATGGGAATAGCGGAGTAATCATTAGCGGCGGTCCCCAGTTCGGATACAACCTGACTCCGCGGGACTGGAGCGGTACGGTTCTTGAGATATTGCCGGCAGGAACTTACAACACCGGCCTGCTGGTGGCTGACTCTACCGATTTCACTGCTATATCGAACAACGCTAAATTAATGACATGCGCATGGGTTGGGCAGTGGGTTGTGAATGGGTCTCGTGCTCTTCCTGTTAGCGGGATACCCTTCGCCCGCTGGGATAACGGAGGGGTATCAGTAGGATTCGACGGTACCAATATTATTGTGCGGGATACCAATTACACAGGGTCTGATGACGTCACCGGGAGCGTTACATTAGACCTGGTCATATTCAACAACACGGCCCCGGTTGGGGGACCTGGTATCACCATGACCAACTCAGCGGGGCAGGTGACATTTTCCACACTCAAGCGACCGTTTATTTACGAACGCCTTCTTACCGTGTCCGACAGTAACCAGACAGTCGGAACCAGCTTTACACAATTATGCTTCGTCGGGTCAAATAGCCGCAAGATTGGTGACTACGATAATGTGCGCTTTAAGGGGATGATTCGGTCCGGGAATAATATTCGCGCCGGGCTTAGTCGGGTTGTCGGTAATTATTATAACCAGGGGTTTAACAATAATTTTAACCAGAACATCGCAATGCCAATTCTTGTCCTTCCCCCCATGTATTGAGGAAATAATATGTCAGCAGGAACGTTAACCCTGACCAATAACTCAGATTTGGTCTCCGGGGTAGGCACCTCATTTTCCACGGAACTGACCGCTGGTGATTTTGTTGTCGCTACCGTTGGTGGCGTTACTTACACGCTGCCGGTTAAGTCCGTTGAAGGTGATACTGAAATCACCCTCATCAGCAAATATCCCGGACCGACACATCAAGGTTCTGCGTGGAATGCAGTACCACGTGCCACACAGAACCAGGTGACAGCGGCGCTGGTAGTGCAGAGCACCGAGGCGTTGCGTGGGCTGAACTATGACAAACAAAACTGGCAGGCTGTATTCAGTGTGGATGGTCATATCACCGTCATGTTGCCGGATGGCTCCTCCTTTTCTGGTCCTTCGTGGTTAAGTATTGCAAACATTCTGAACACACTGGATGTTGAGTATCTCGATCAACTTGCTGCACAAATCAAACAGGATGCACAGCAGGTTGAAGCCGATAAAAACACTGTCGTTGAAACTGCATCACAGGTATCAACTGATGCGCAGACTGCGTCCACTGCTGCAACTGGTGCGCAGGGCTCAGCCGCTGATGCTGCCGAGAGTGAAACGAATGCCGAAGGCTATAAGGAACTGGCTCGAAAATATGCGTTTAACCCGGAAGATAACCCGGTAACCGGTAGCGAATATTCAGCGCTTCACTATTCGGAGAAAGCGAGGAAATCCGCTGAAGAAGCGGCATCACACAACCCTGTTGAGGCACTCGTTAAATCGCTGAACCTGTCCGACCTGGCAGACCGTGCAGCCGCCTGGCTTAACCTCCGCCCTCTTGGGTCTACTCCGCTGGCAGGAGACCCCATAAACCCATACGACGCAACTACCATGCGTTGGGTTGAGAACTACGTAAGCGGCGGAGGTGGTACAGGGCCGACCATGAACGGGGTACAAAACTTCGGTGTAGGGTTGCCGACTTTGTGGACCAGTCGCGCGTTTATTCCGGCCTGGTCAGTGCTGTCCGACGGGCAATTACTAAACCGCGCTGACTGGCCTGAACTATGGGTGCACGCGCAGATGCACACACCGATCGATGATGCCGATTGGGTGGCTAACCCCGGGAAGCGTGGCAACTACTCAACCGGCGACGGATCGACTACTTTCCGTGTGCCAGACTTTAACGGTGTTCAAGCCAACTCAATTCCGGGACTGTTCGGACGTGGTGATCAGGGTGGGTTATTGCCAGCGGGCAATGTATACGAAAGCGCCGCACCTGACATTGCCGGTACATTAAACTTCCGGCAAGTTCGAGCGCCAGCGGGAGAATTAAATAATAACCTGGTTGGGAGTGGTGGCGCGTTCTCCACATCAACCGGAACAACAGGACAGTACGGACCTATTAGCCTCAACGGCACGCTAGCCACTGCGTTGCAGTTGCTATCATTTAAAGCTTCCGACAGTAACCCTGTATATGGGCGTAGCGCTAACCAGGTATGGCCTAACTCTTTTGTCGGTGTCTGGATCATCCGCGCATCCGGCGGGTTTACGGCGGCTAACACGCTATGGACAGTTACTAACGCGGACGCCTCTTTGCCGGGTTCTGGAACATTAGTAAAAGGCGGGGAAGTAAAATCCGTCTATCGCGCCGATGAGAAAACGGTGCACGAAATGGCTATGCAGTCCGGCTATACGGTTGGAAACAACTTAGCCGAAGGCAATATTACACAATCACGGTATGACGCATCCGGAGTTCTTGTTGAGGCGGAATCATATGGATTCAGGTCTAACGGCCTGGGTGGCTCAGTGATAACGCACATACCAGGACAGACAAACAGTTTTGGCAACTGGCAGAAACTTATCTCAACGCAAAGGACATATTTCTTAACTGGCGACACCGATACCCCGACCGGTGGTGTCGTGTTCGGGTTCAGTACCGGGCATGCTATAGCGGCGGCGGGGCAGTACGGACTTCAGGTATGCGGGCGGAATAGCGGTATGTGGTTCCGTTCAGTAGAGGGTGGCAATTTCCAGGGCTGGCAGAAGGTAACATCAGCAGCCGTATGTGATGCCACGCTTAAGGATGAGATCACTGATACAGACGGCACGTTATCGCTGGAAAACATCAAAGCGATGGAGTTAAAAACATTCGTCTATAAGGATGATGATAAGCGACGTGTACGGCGCGGGGTGATTGCCCAGCAGATCCGCAACATTGATCCGTGCTACGTCAAGGAAGTGCACAACGGTGACGAAGTAAACCTGGTGCTGGACAGCAACCCGTTATTGCTGGATGCCATTTCCGCCGTTAAGGTTCTGGCGCGGCAGGTGGAAGAGTTGCAGGCCGAATTAAAGACGCTGAAAGGCGAGTAAAAGAAGGGGGCCAGTAGGCCCCTTTTTTTGGGTTCAGTCTCTGAACAGTGATCTATGAGTTTAAAGATCAGCAAGATACTCAGCGTTAAATATTGATAGTTTCCGCCTGTATTAAACTGTGTCGAACCGGGCATGATAGTCCATTTCGGCATACTAAAACCTGTAATATTTGCGTATCCGAAGGCTGGTAATCATTATAAAAATTTAGCTCAATTTAGGTAACTAGTGGATATCGTCTATCAGTCTGTAGTAAACAATATAGAAGGATTTTCTTGCGTAAAATGAGGGGAGAGGGATTTGCTTACGTTTTATGAGATTGCATCAATCAACCATAGATTACTGGATATCAGTGATACATGGGCCGATTTGTGGGTGTGCCTTCACTATTTACCAGTTGGTATCGGAAGGGTAAGAATGCTTCGCTATACTAACTTGGTTGGTAGTAATTTGACCTTTGAGCAAAGAGGAAGATTGAAGGAAATAAATATAATAGCTCCTTCGCCGGTTCGAAACATAATTTTACGCAGAAGGGAAATTTATCCTGATGATGTTTATGTTTTCCAGAGTCATTCTAATCGAGTTAAAGCAGAGGAAAAACCCGTGACAGTTGTTGCATTTAACCGGGCGCTTAAGCTCGCCTCTTCGGGGGTTACGACAAAGAATGTCACCAGTAAATGCGCCTGAAAAAAGTTGCCGTTGTTCGTCGTATGCAGGAACGGACGGCGGCTGGCGATCGTTCGATAGTGCGAGTATTGAATGATTGCCAGCCGGTGCGGATTCTACATATGCAATATGACAAAACAATGCTCTTATTCTGACACCAGCCACATATCAGATTCTTCAAACATTTCCTCAAGCATGCGGTTCAGCCGTTCTTTCTCAGTTTTGGTGCAGTCGCTGTTTAAGGCGTTAGCCTGCATTGGCTTTACCCTCACCTCAGCATCGGGAAAAATCCGGTGCACCCGCTTCGTCAATTCGGCCAGAATGATGTTACTTGCACCTGGCAACCCGGCAACGTTTCTCTTGTCATAAACCAGCTCAACAAACATTTTTATCTTCTCCCTTTACTGGTTGGATATACAGTATTTATACTGTGTTTTTATACAGTGTCAATAGTAGATAGAGGTAACTATGGGCTTCCCTTCTCCGGCAGCGGACTACGTTGAGCGGCACATATCGCTAGACGAGAAATTTATTGAGCATCCATCAGCTACATACTTCATGAGAGCAGGGCAGACATACTGGAGAGAAGGCATTTTGAACGGTGCATTGTTAGTCGTTGATAGTTCACTTACGCCATGTGATGGTTCTCTTCTCGTCTGCAACATAGAGAATGAGCTAAGGATAAAGCGTTATCATTTACACCCAAGACCGCACCTGGTGAATCTGGAGAACGGTAAGCGCGAAGAGATACCAGACTTAACGGGTGACTACAATGTGACTTCGCCAGTATTTGGGGTGATCACTTACATCATCAACGATGCTCGCTCTGGTGAGTTTGATGATTGTCCTGTAATGTGAAAGCTTAAAATATTGTGTACATTTTTGGGTACATAATGCATTTAATATTTATGTATAAAATCATTATATTCAATTACTTATTAATTTTAATGACCTTATCCATTTAACTAAGGGGACGAAGCGGCACCGAGTATACCGGTTTTTGTTTGCCTCGGTAAGTGAGGGGCCGCCTGACTGTTCAAACCGTCGCCATTCAGGACTGTTTTTCCACCTTTTTCTGCGCGTTGTCTCTTTTTTGCGCCGCTATCCTGGCTTCTTCTTTACGCTTGTTGCTCATATCATTGCGGATCTGCGCGTGGCTCATCAGGGCAAAGATAAAGGTACCGCCGCAAATGTTTCCAGCAAGCGTCGGTAAGGCAAATGGCCAGAGGAAGTTGCTCCAGTGCAGCGTACCGTTAAATACCAGATAGAGAATTTCAACCGAACCCACCACGATGTGAGTGGTATCGCCCAGCGCAATCAGCCACGTCATCAGGATAATCACCACGATCTTCGCTGCGCCCGCTGCCGGGAACATCCAGACCATAGTGGCAATCAGCCAGCCGGAAATAATGGCGTTGGCAAACATTTCCGTGGGGCTGTTTTTCATCACCTCCATGCCTATCTTAACGAACGCATCACGGGTCTCTTCGTTGAAGATAGGCATGTATTCAAAGGCCCACGCTGCAATCGCAGTGCCCAGTACATTCCCCAACAGCACGATGCCCCACAGTCGCATTAACAGGCCCGCGTTACCGAACGTCGGATTTTGCATCACGGGCAACACGGCGGTGACGGTGTTTTCGGTAAATAGCTGCTGACGAGCCATAATGACGATGATAAAACCAAAGGTATAGCCGAGATTTTCCAGCAAGAAACTGCCCGGGACGCCCTTCAGCTCGACGTGGAAGATGCCTTTTGCCAGCAGTGAGGCTCCCATCGAAAGCCCGGCGGCAATGGCTGACCACAACAGCGCCATCGCATCCCGCTCCAGCTCTTTCTCCCCGTCCTGACGGATATGCTCGTGAATCGCCATCGCCCGCGAGGGGAGGCGGTCCTCATCCACTTCTATCTTCTTCCCGCTCTGTTTCTCTTCACTTTCGACGGCTAGCTCGTCGCTATGTGTATCTATCTTGTCGTTTTCATGATCAACCATCATTCATCCCCGGTATGAGCACAGACAAAATAAAGCGTAGCGGTTTTTCGCCTGAACCCCGTCAGGGCATACTCTGAAAACGCAAAAATGGTAACGTTTGTTTTTCGCTATCTCGCTAGAATAGAAGCGCGGCGATTCTGGTGTGACCAGGCTATGATCACATCAACGAGTTCGGTGATATAGACATCGTTTGACGTACTGTTACAATCGCTCACACCTTTACAGGCGGATACGGTAGCGTTCCGTCATGGATGGCAATCAGCGATAGCCATAATTAACAGGGAGACATTTATGAAGCTTCGCCTGTCGGCGCTTGCGCTGGGAACCACACTGCTGGTGGGGTGTGCAAGTTCTGGCACAGAACAGCAGGGGCGTTCAGACCCGTTTGAAGGGTTCAACCGCACCATGTACAACTTCAACTTTAATGTGTTGGATCCGTATATCGTTCGACCGGTGGCTGTCGCCTGGCGTGATTATGTTCCGCAGCCTGCCCGTAATGGTCTGAGCAACTTTACCGGAAACCTGGAAGAACCGGCGGTCATGGTGAACTATTTCCTGCAGGGTGATCCCTATCAGGGGATGGTGCATTTCACCCGTTTCTTCCTCAACACGATTCTGGGGATGGGCGGCTTTATTGACGTCGCCGGTATGGCTAACCAGAAACTGCAGCGCGTTGAGCCACATCGCTTCGGCAGTACCCTCGGCCACTATGGCGTAGGTTACGGTCCTTACGTGCAATTACCGTTCTACGGCAGTTGGACTATTCGTGATGACGGCGGTGATATGGCGGATACGTTCTATCCGGTTCTTTCCTGGCTGACCTGGCCGATGTCTATCGGTAAGTGGACGATTGAAGGGATTGAAACCCGCGCGCAGTTGCTGGATTCCGATGGTTTGCTGCGCCAGTCCTCCGATCCCTACATTATGGTTCGTGAAGCTTACTTCCAGCGTCATGACTTTATCGCGGATGGCGGGAAGCTCAAGCCGCAGGAAAACCCGAACGCGCAGGCGATTCAGGACGAACTGAAAGAGATCGATTCCGAGTGAGTCGATTGGGCAAATAAAAAGGTGAGCAAAAAGCTCACCTTTTTTACATCTGCAACTTTTACATCTGCAACAAATCAGAATGCGTAGTTGAAGTTGGTACCAAAGAGCCAGGCTTTACCTTCGGACTCGAACTGGTATGGACCTTCGCTAATTTTAACGCTCTGACCGTGCATGTAAGAGACGCCAACGTCCACTGAAGCATCTTTATTGAAGGCGTAGGTGGTACCGGCGCTCAGCCAGAAGCGGTCCTGATCCGGAATTGAGATAGAACGGTTTTGAGATGGAACCGGGCTATCATCGAAGGCGATACCGGTACGGAACGTCCAGTTGTCATCGTAGTAGTAGGTGGTACCCAGTGCGATGCGGTAGGCGTCTTTAAAGCCTTCATCTTTCTGGAACAACGTCTGACCACTGGTGGATTTCGCTTTCAGCTCCTGGAACTGACTCCAGCTGGTATAGGCCAGGCTGTAGTGAATAGCCCACTGCGGCGCCACGCGGTTATAACCCGACACTTCCCACATTTCTGGCAGGTTCAGGGTCAGATAACCCGACTGGGTTGCGCCGCCGGTAGCGGTCGGGATGCCCAGGTTGTAGTTGTTGATCGCTGGCGGCAGATCGCTGCTGTAGTTGCCTTTAAAATCAATTTTGACTTCCGAACGGTAGGTCAAGGCGTAGCGGTTGTTCTTATCCAGTTCATACAGGATCCCGGCGTTCCAGCCGAAGCCCCATTGGTTACCGTTCAGGTGGGCAATTTTAGTATCGCTCGGGATGCCGTTTGCGGTGGCAGCCAGTTGCTGACCCTGCGGCGTTTGTCCGGCAGGCGATTGCATTACCTGACCGGCGACCAGTTGACCCAGGTCACCGGCGAAGCGTTCGATTTTCGCCCGTGCATAAACGGCGTTCAGACCGAGACCAAAGCTCCAGGCGTCATCCAGGCGATAAGCACCGCTCAAGTTGAGGTTCATGGTTTCAAGGTCGGTGGTACCGCCGACAGAACCGCCCGCGTAGGTATCGTTAAACTCTGTCGCCAGACCGTAGTTAGAGGTAATTGATGCTCCCCAACCGAACTGATCGTTAATTGGCGCAACAAAGTGCGCGTTTGGCACCCATGCCGTTGGTGCGATGTTATCCGCATCAAGGCTACGGCCAGACGGCGAGCGTCCGCTGATGTTGACGTCCGGATCGATATAGACCGCACCCGCAGAAAACGTTGGGCGATCGAACATCGTGATCAGCGCTGGGTTACGGCTGACGTTACCTGCATCGTCTGCGATAGCGCCTTCACCCGAATAAGCCCGGCCGAGGCCAGAGGAAGAAAATTCGTTTAACTGAAAGCCTGCAGACCAGGCCTGGGTGGAGATAATTGCCACTGCGACTGCGAGAGCAGACTTTGTTAACAGGGTTTTCTGGCTCATGACCATAACCTCAATTGATTTATTTTTATACAAACTATGTTACATGGTGTAACAGGAGCGCGAAGTGTAGGGTCTGTGGTACGACTTAGAAATCAGACCAGTGGCGTGAGTATAGGTCTGACCAGATGAAATGTTGCAAGTATGTTTATAAGTTTTTTCAATTGTGATCTTAAAAACGCGATCCAGCTGGCAAAATTGACGGTTTGCGCACTCATTCTTTTGGGTGAAATTTGTTCTGGATCATTTTTAAGTGTGATTTCGGTCACTTATCGCATTTCGCACAATTAACAACTGGAGAGGCGAATGTGGGGAGCGTAAAATATCCCCATCGTTTATCTGGCACCCTGGGTGCAAAATACAGAGGAAATCTACAATGAGTAAATGCAGTGCTGATGAAACCCCGGTTTGCTGCTGTATGGATGTTGGTACCATCATGGACAACTCCGATTGCACCGCATCATACAGCCGCGTGTTCGCTAACCGCGCAGATGCAGAAGAGACGCTGGCGGCGCTGACCGAAAAAGCGCGTAGCGTGGAATCAGAACCGTGCAAAATCACCTCAACCTTCACCGAAGAGTCTGACGGTGTGCGTCTGGATATCGATTTTGTCTTCGCCTGTGAAGCCGAAACCCTGATCTTCCAGCTGGGTCTGCGTTAATCCCGCCTCGTTGTTTTTGATGCCCCGGTGATTTTTCCCGGGGCATTTTCATTTCAGGCAGTGATTATTCACTGTGCCATAGCTCTCACTTTCTTTGCGCACCGCTTGGCTAAATGTAAAAAATTGGTTAAGACTATGATCAGGTCAGACCACTTATTTTATTTTTACAGGGGAGTGTTATGCGTCAGGTTTTACCGCTGGTCACCCGTCAGGGCGATCGCATCGCCATTGTGAGCGGATTACGTACGCCTTTTGCCCGTCAGGCGACCGCCTATCATGGCATTCCCGCCGTCGATCTCGGCAAAATGGTGGTTGGCGAACTGCTTGCGCGCAGTGAAATCCCTGCCGATGTTATTGAGCAACTGGTTTTTGGGCAGGTCGTCCAGATGCCGGAAGCGCCGAACATTGCCCGTGAAATTGTGCTCGGGACCGGGATGAATGTGCATACCGATGCCTACAGCGTCAGTCGTGCCTGTGCGACCAGTTTTCAGGCCGTCGCTAACGTTGCGGAAAGCCTGATGGCCGGTACTATTCGTGCAGGTATCGCCGGCGGGGCGGACTCTTCTTCGGTGCTGCCCATTGGCGTCAGCAAAAAACTGGCGCGGGTGCTGGTTGATGTCAACAAAGCCCGCACGATGGGGCAGCGTCTGCAACTCTTTTCCCGTCTGCGCTTGCGCGATCTGATGCCCGTCCCGCCTGCCGTGGCGGAGTACTCTACCGGCCTGCGAATGGGCGATACCGCCGAACAGATGGCGAAAACCTACGGCATTACCCGTGAACAACAGGATGCTCTGGCGCATCGCTCTCATCAGCGCGCCGCCCAGGCGTGGGCAGAAGGAAAGCTGGCCGATGAGGTGATGACCACCTACACGCCGCCTTTTAAAGATCCCCTGTCTGAAGATAACAATATTCGCGGCAACTCCACGCTGGCGGACTATGCCAGACTGCGTCCGGCATTTGACCGGAAACATGGCAGCGTAACGGCGGCAAACAGTACACCGCTGACGGATGGCGCGGCGGCGGTCATCCTGATGACGGAATCCCGTGCCAAAGAGTTGGGGCTGGTTCCGCTCGGCTATCTGCGCAGCTACGCGTTTACCGCAATTGATGTCTGGCAGGATATGTTGCTGGGACCGGCCTGGTCCACGCCGCTGGCGCTGGAACGTGCGGGGATCACGATGGCCGATCTGACGCTTTTCGATATGCACGAAGCCTTTGCCGCGCAGACGCTGGCGAATCTCCAGTTACTCGGTAGTGAGCGCTTTGCCCGTGAGGTGCTCGGTCGGTCCCATGCCACCGGTGAAGTCGATGACAGCAAATTTAACGTACTCGGCGGCTCGATTGCCTTTGGACATCCGTTTGCCGCGACGGGCGTGAGGATGATTACGCAAACCCTGCACGAATTACGCCGGCGCGGTGGCGGCTTGGGTCTGGTCACCGCCTGTGCGGCGGGTGGACTGGGTGCGGCAATGGTTCTGGAGGCGGAATAATGGAAACGACATCGGCTTTTACGCTTAACGTTCGTCTGGACAACGTCGCCGTCATTTCCGTTGATGTCCCAGGAGAAAAGATGAACACCCTCAAGGCGGAATTCGCCTCCGAGGTTCGGGTCATACTTAAACAGATCCGTGAAAACAAGGCGATTCGCGGCGTCGTGATCGTTTCCGCGAAAGCGGACAATTTCATTGCCGGGGCGGATATCAATATGATTAGTCGCTGCAAAAGCGCGCAAGAAGCGGAAACGCTGGCGCGACAGGGGCAGCAACTGATGGCTGAGATCAACGCGCTGCCGATCCCGGTGGTTGCCGCCATTCACGGAGCCTGTCTGGGCGGCGGGCTTGAACTGGCGCTGGCCTGTCATGCGCGTGTCTGTACGGATGATGCGAAAACGGTTCTCGGTTTACCGGAAGTTCAACTGGGACTGCTACCGGGTTCAGGCGGCACCCAACGGCTTCCGCGACTGGTAGGCGTCAGTACGGCACTGGATATGATCCTCACCGGTAAGCAACTTCGCGCGAAGCAGGCGTTGAAAGCGGGGCTGGTGGACGAGGTGGTTCCGCAGACGATCCTGCTGGACGCCGCCGTGGAATGGGCGAAAAAAGATCGCCCCAGTCATCGATCCCTTCCGGTTCGTGAACGTATTCTGGCGGGCCCACTTGGGCGAGCGTTGCTGTTCCGCATGGTCGACAAGAAAACAGAACAGAAAACTCAGGGTAACTACCCGGCGACAGAACGCATTTTGCAGGTGATTGAAACGGGACTGGCGCAGGGCAGCAGCAGCGGCTATGACGCGGAAGCGCGCGCATTTGGCGAGCTGGCGATGACGCCGCAATCCCAGGCGTTACGTAATATCTTTTTTGCCAGTACGGACGTGAAAAAGGATCCGGGCAGTGAGGTTTCGCCAGGACCGTTACGCAGCGTCGGCGTATTAGGCGGCGGGCTGATGGGCGGGGGCATTGCATACGTTACTGCCTGTAAAGGTGGCTTGCCAGTTCGCATCAAAGACATTAATCCCAAAGGAATCAATCACGCACTGAAATACAGCTGGGATCAGCTTGAAACGAAGGTACGTCGCCGGCATATCAAAGCCAGCGAGCGTGACAAACAGCTGGCGCTGATTTCAGGTTCGGTGGACTATCGCGGCTTTTCCCATCGCGATGTGGTTATTGAGGCGGTGTTTGAAGATCTGTCGTTAAAACAACAGATGGTGGCGGAAGTTGAGCAAAATTGCGCATCTCACACCATTTTTGCGTCCAATACCTCATCTTTACCCATTGGCGATATTGCAGAAAAAGCGGCCAGACCCGAGCAGGTGATAGGTCTGCACTTCTTTAGCCCGGTTGAGAAAATGCCGCTGGTGGAGGTGATCCCGCATGCCACGACGTCGGGGCAAACCATCGCCACCACGGTTAAGTTGGCGAAAAAACAGGGCAAAACACCGATTGTGGTGCGTGATAAGGCTGGATTCTACGTAAACCGTATTCTTGCACCGTATATCAATGAAGCGATTCGCCTGCTAACCGAAGGCGAGCGGGTCGAACAGATCGACAGCGCACTGGTAAAGTTTGGTTTTCCTGTTGGGCCAATCCAACTTTTGGATGAGGTCGGAATCGACACAGGCACTAAAATTATACCGATACTGGAAGCCGCTTATGGCGAGCGTTTTAGCGCCCCTGCAAATGTTGTTTCATCAATATTGAATGACGATCGCAAAGGTAGAAAAAATGGTCGGGGTTTCTATCTTTATGGGGCGAAAGGGCGTAAAAGCAAAAAACAGGTCGACCCCGCAATTTATAGGCTTATTGGCGCGCAGGGGCAAAGTCGGCTCTCCACCCAGCAGATTGCGGAACGTTGCGTCATGTTAATGCTCAATGAGGCGGCGCGCTGCTTCGATGAGCAGGTGATCCGTAGCGCGCGCGATGGTGACATCGGCGCGGTGTTTGGTATTGGTTTTCCTCCGTTTCTCGGTGGCCCGTTCCGTTATATGGATTCTCTCGGCGCGGGTGAAGTGGTTGCGGTATTGCAACGTCTGGCTTCGCTGTATGGTCCACGGTTTTTGCCGTGCGATACGCTGTTACAGATGGCGGAGCGGGGTGAAAGTTTCTGGAAAGCAGATGCAACTGACCTGAATTAACAAGGTCAAATGTAAGGTAAATCCGTACTGAATGGTTGTGGTTTGGTTAAATTGTAAACACAGATTGACTATACTTACGCCATTGAGGTAAAACACAGCGTTTCATTCAGTGAACGGATAAGGCACAATGCCGGCCACTGCATTACAGCAACCCTGAGAGGTTTTAGCTGGGGTGCGTGTGATTCTGGTTAACAAAAGCGGTGCAATATGCAAGTTTTTATCATGCGTCACGGCGACGCGGCCCTCGATGCCGCCAGTGATTCGGTTCGTCCCTTAACCACCTGTGGTTGTGATGAATCCCGCCTTATGGCGAACTGGCTGAAAGGTCAAAAAGTGGATATCGAACGTGTTCTGGTGAGCCCGTTCCTGCGAGCCGAACAAACGTTGGATGTGGTAGGGGGATGCATGAACCTGCCAGGCGACGTGGATGTTTTGCCGGAGTTGACTCCCTGCGGCGATGTCGGTCTGGTCAGCGCTTATTTACAAGCTCTGGCCAATGAAGGTGTCGCCACCGCACTGGTGATTTCCCACCTCCCGTTAGTGGGTTACCTGGTGTCCGAGCTGTGCCCAGGCGAAACGCCGCCGATGTTTACCACCTCAGCGATTGCCAGTGTAACGCTGGATGACAGCGGAAAAGGGGTATTCAACTGGCAGATGAGTCCGTGTAACCTCAAAATGGCGAAAGCGATTTAACCTGTCGTCTTATCCTGTATCGGGATGAGGTTTGTCATACTCTCAAAGAGCCGCTGATGCGGCTCTTGTTGTTTTTGCGCTCAGGGCAGTTCCGGCGGTGCCCACTCTTCCACCTCGATCAGCACCAGCAGCGCGGCATCGCCGCCGTACTCTTTTGGTGCTTGATGGAAAGCCATGACATGCGGATGTTGCGCCAGCCACAGGGGCGTCTGTTGCTTCAGCACATGTTTGCCGTGACCGTGCATCACACAGGCGCAAAACACATGCTCCCGTCGACAGGCGGCAATCAGCGCGCCCAGTTCCTGCTTGGCCTGAAGCTGCGTCAGACCGTGTAAATCGAGAAACAATTCCGGAGAGTAATCGCCACGACGCATTTTCTTCAGTTCGAAATGGCTGACGTCAGGACGAACATATTTCACCGGGCCTTCCGTATTCAGCAGCGGCTGAAACTCATCAGAGAAATAGTGGCTGGCATCGGCCTGCTCAGAAAGCAGTCGCTTAACCGGAACTTCGGTGACCTTTTTACGTAGCGGGCGATGAACAATCGTGTCCTGTTTAATCTGACGGGTGCCGGTCATCAACTGTCGGAACAGCGCCTGGTCCTCCTCGCTGAGCGATGTTTTCTTTTTCATTCTGCGGTCTCATCTTTTTTTATTATCCGCTAGTTTACCCGACTCGATGCGGATGCGAATGCTCAAAACGCAATTTTCACCCGCTACCCCTGCGTGATTGCTGATTTATCGCCGTCTTCATGGCAAACTAGCCGCCGAAATTAATGCGAGCATGCCCTGGAGGAACAAATGGATAAAATTTTCGTTGATGAAGCAGTGAGTGATCTGCATACCATTCAGGACATGTTGCGCTGGGCGGTTAGCCGTTTTAGTGCGGCGAATATCTGGTACGGTCATGGTACGGATAACCCGTGGGATGAAGCCGTACAGCTGGTACTGCCCTCGTTGTATCTGCCGCTGGATATTCCCGAAGATATGCGCACCGCGCGCCTGACCTCCAGCGAACGCCACCGTATTGTTGAGCGCGTGATCCGTCGCGTGAACGAACGTATCCCGGTGGCCTATCTGACCAATAAAGCCTGGTTCTGCGGCCATGAGTTCTATGTCGATGAACGCGTGCTGGTGCCGCGCTCTCCGATTGGCGAGCTGATCAACAACCGCTTTGCGGGTCTGATTGCACAACAACCTCACCACATACTGGATATGTGTACGGGTAGCGGTTGTATCGCTATTGCCTGCGCCTACGCCTTCCCGGAAGCGGAAGTGGACGCGGTAGATATCTCGGCAGACGCGCTGGCCGTGACGGAACGCAACATTGAAGAGCACGGTCTGATCCATCACGTCACGCCCATTCGCTCCGATCTGTTCCGCGACCTGCCTAAGGTCCAGTACGACCTGATCGTGACCAACCCACCGTACGTTGACGCGGAAGATATGTCCGATCTGCCTAATGAATATCGTCATGAGCCGGAACTGGGGCTGGCGTCCGGTACTGACGGCCTGAAACTCACCCGTCGCATTCTGGGCAACGCGCCGGATTACCTGTCTGATGACGGTATTCTGATTTGTGAAGTCGGTAACAGCATGGTACATCTGATGGAACAATACCCGGATGTGCCGTTCACCTGGCTGGAATTTGACAATGGCGGCGATGGCGTCTTTATGCTGACCAAAGCCGAATTGATCGCTGCCCGCGAGCACTTCAGCCTCTATAAAGATTAAACCACAACGACAACAACGAGACCGCAATGGCAGGAAATACAATTGGACAACTCTTTCGTGTAACCACCTTCGGCGAATCGCACGGGCTGGCGCTCGGTTGTATCGTCGACGGTGTGCCGCCGGGCATTCCGCTGACGGAAGCTGACCTGCAACACGATCTCGACAGACGTCGCCCTGGCACGTCACGTTACACAACGCAGCGTCGTGAACCGGATCAGGTCAAAATCCTTTCCGGCGTGTTTGAAGGCGTAACGACAGGCACCAGCATTGGGCTGCTGATTGAAAACACCGATCAGCGTTCACAGGACTACAGCGCCATCAAGGACGTGTTTCGTCCCGGACACGCGGATTACACCTACGAGCAGAAATATGGTCTGCGCGATTATCGTGGCGGCGGACGTTCCTCAGCACGAGAAACCGCGATGCGCGTGGCGGCAGGGGCGATTGCTAAAAAATATCTCACTGAAAAATTTGGCATTATCATTCAGGGCTGTCTGACCCAGATGGGCGACATTCCGCTGGCGATCAAAGACTGGTCGCAGGTAGAGCTTAACCCTTTCTTCTGTCCGGACCCGGATAAGATTGAGGTGCTGGATGAACTGATGCGTGCGCTGAAAAAAGAGGGCGATTCCATCGGCGCGAAGGTAACCGTGGTCGCCAGCGGCGTACCGGCAGGGCTGGGCGAGCCGGTCTTTGATCGTCTCGATGCCGACATCGCCCACGCGCTGATGAGCATCAACGCGGTGAAAGGCGTCGAAATTGGCGACGGGTTTGACGTCGTGGCGCTTCGCGGTAGCCAGAACCGTGACGAAATCACCAAAGATGGGTTCCAGAGCAATCATGCTGGCGGTATTCTGGGCGGGATCAGCAGCGGTCAGCAGATCGTGGCCCACATGGCGCTGAAACCGACGTCCAGTATTACCGTCCCAGGGCGCACCATTAATCGCTTTGGCGAAGAGGTGGAGATGATCACCAAAGGACGCCACGATCCGTGCGTGGGGATCCGCGCCGTACCGATCGCGGAAGCGATGCTGGCGATCGTGCTGATGGATCACCTGTTACGTCAACGGGCGCAAAATGCGGATGTCAAAACGGATATTCCACGCTGGTAAGAGATGAAAAAAACCGCGATAGCACTGCTGGCACTGCTTGCCAGTACGACCAGTCTGGCGGCGACGCCGTGGCAAAAAATTGCCCAACCCGTGCCGGGCAGCGCGCAGTCAATTGGTGGCTTCTCGAACGGCTGCATTGTGGGGGCGGACACGCTTCCCGTGCAGTCCGAGCATTATCAGGTGATGCGCACCGATCAGCGTCGCTATTTCGGCCATCCCGACCTGGTGATGTTTATTCAGCGCCTGAGTACGCAGGTGAACAATCTTGGACTGGGAACGGTGCTGATTGGCGACATGGGAATGCCCGCCGGTGGTCGATTTAATGGTGGACATGCCAGCCATCAGACCGGCCTGGATGTGGATATTTTCCTGCAGTTGCCAAAAACGCGCTGGACTCAGGCGCAACTGCTGCGTCCCCAGGCGCTGGATTTGGTCGCCCGTGACGGTAAACATGTGGTGCCGACCCTGTGGAAACCGGAAATCGTCAGCCTGATTAAGCTGGCGGCGGAAGATAACGACGTCACCCGTATTTTTGTGAACCCTGCCATAAAACAGCAACTTTGCCTTGATGCCGGTACCGATCGCGACTGGTTACGTAAAGTGCGACCCTGGTTCCAGCATCGTGCGCATATGCATGTACGATTGCGTTGCCCTGCCGACAGCCTTGAGTGCGAAGACCAACCGTTGCCTCCTCCGGGCGATGGCTGCGGTGCCGAGCTGCAAAGTTGGTTTGAACCACCAAAACCTGGAACAACAAAGCCTGAGAAGAAGACACCACCTCCGTTGCCGCCTTCGTGCCAGGCGCTACTGGATGAGCATGTACTCTAATGGATAATTTTGCGGACCTGTTTATGGTCTCTCCGCTACTGTTGATGGTGTTGTTTTTTGTGGCAATGCTGGCTGGATTTATCGACTCACTGGCGGGCGGCGGCGGTCTGTTGACCATCCCCGCGCTGATGGCGGCAGGGATGTCTCCCGCGCAGGCGCTGGCGACCAACAAACTGCAGGCCTGCGGCGGCTCGATTTCTTCTTCGATTTATTTTATTCGCCGTAAAGTGGTGAACCTCGCTGACCAGAAAC
Source organism: Citrobacter sp. T1.2D-1 (assembly GCF_950098555.1). Lineage (NCBI taxonomy): Bacteria > Pseudomonadati > Pseudomonadota > Gammaproteobacteria > Enterobacterales > Enterobacteriaceae > Citrobacter > Citrobacter sp. T1.2D-1. The sequence continues at coordinate 239,736 of NZ_CATNHH010000067.1, read as the reverse complement.
TCAATATCGCGATGACGTTTATTGGCTCGATGAGCGGCGCGCTGTTGGTGCAGCATGTGAAGTCTGACGTGTTACGTCAGGTCCTGCCGGTTCTGGTTATCTGCATTGGTCTCTACTTTTTACTGATGCCGAAAGTGGGTGAGGAAGACCGACAGCGTCGTCTGTACGGTCTGCCGTTTGCCCTGGTCGCCGGGGGTTGCGTAGGCTTTTACGATGGCTTTTTTGGCCCGGCGGCAGGTTCATTTTACGCGTTGTCATTTGTCATGCTGTGTGGCTATAACCTCGCTAAATCGACGGCCCACGCCAAGGTGCTGAATGCCACCTCCAATATTGGCGGTCTGCTGCTGTTTGTCATCGGCGGGAAAGTGGTTTGGGCCACCGGTTTTGTCATGCTGATCGGTCAATTTCTCGGGGCGCGAATGGGTTCCCGACTGGTACTGAGCAAAGGACAAAAGCTGATTCGCCCGATGATCGTCATTGTCTCGGCGGTGATGAGCATGAAACTTCTTTATGATAACCATGGACAGGAGATTCTCCACTGGCTGGGGATGAATTAATGAACAGTACGCACCGCTACGAACAGTTGATTGACATTTTTAACGGCTGCTTTGCCGATGATTTTAATACCCGTCTGATTAAAGGCGACGACGAACCGATCTATCTTCCTGCTGATGCAGAGATCCCGTATCACCGGATTGTCTTTGCGCACGGTTTTTACGCCAGCGCATTGCATGAGATTTCGCACTGGTGCATTGCCGGAAAGGCGCGCCGCGAGCTGGTGGATTTCGGTTACTGGTATTGTCCGGACGGTCGAGATGCGGCGACGCAGGGTCAGTTTGAAGATGTAGAAGTGAAACCGCAGGCGTTTGACTGGTTGTTCTGCGTGGCGGCGGGGTATCCGTTTAACGTCAGTTGCGACAACCTGGAAGGCGATTTTGAACCAGACCGCGTGGTGTTCCAGCGTCGGGTTCATGCACAGGTGATGGTGTATCTGGAGAACGGCATTCCCGAACGTCCGGCGCGATTCATTAAGGCATTACAGAATTATTATCACACGCCTGAACTTACGGCGGAACAGTTCCCGTGGCCAGAAGCGCTCAACTGAAGCCAGCGCCACGTTACAATGAGGAAAGAAGATGATCGCGGAGTTTGAATCACGCATTCTGGCATTAATCGATGACATGGTAGAGCATGCAAGCGATGATGAGCTGTTTGCCAGTGGGTATTTGCGTGGCCACCTGACGTTAGCCGTTGCAGAACTGGAAGGTACAGATGACCATTCTGCTCAGGCCGTCTATGCCAACGTCACCCGCAGCCTGGAAAACGCTATCGGTGCCGGTGAGTTGTCGCCGCGCGATCAGGCGTTAGTGAAAGAGATGTGGGACACGCTGTTCGAGAAAGCAGTGCAATAATCACGATAACGCCATCCGGCCTGGTTAACTTGCCGGATGGCGCGTCTGTTCATCCCATCGGTGTTTTAACCGCTTTCCCTTTCAACAATTTCCGCACCCATAAACGATTTGGATTTAATGCTGCCAGCGTGGCGGCATCCATCGGCATCGGTTCATTACTCATTTGTGAAGCCAGTATTTCTGCGCACAGGGGCGCGGAGCACAGCCCGCGGGAACCCAGCGCACCCAGCATAAATAAATCGTCATACACCGGCGCATTTGCCGCGCCCGCTTTGTTGTCGGCTAAATCGGCGTACTGCACCAGTGTGGCAGCGTAGTCCGGAACGCTTCCCACCATCGGCAAATGATCGCGGGTGGCGCAGCGCACGCCGCTGCGCGCCGCGTTGTCGCTGACATCGACCTCTTTGGCCCATTCCGCCGCCGGGAAGCAGTCAATCAAGCGCTGTCGATTTTGCTGCTGATCGTCTTCCCGATACTGCGTCTCTTCGCTGCCGCGATGGTAGCTGGCACCGATACAGTGCTGCTGATTAGCCGGGTTCTGCGGCGTGAGATAACCGTCATAGCACAGCACCTGACGAATCTTACAAAGCGCTGGCTTGGTCGGAATATGGCTGACCTGGCCGGCGACAGCGTAGACGGGCAACGGTTGTGTCTGCGTAAAATGGTTAATCTGATGACCGTTAGCCAGTACCACCACGGCATGTTCAGCGCAATTACCGTGCGTAAACTGCAAATTCCAGCCGGATGCAGACTGATTAAGTGCCGCCAGCGAATGCTGATAGTGACAGCGTAATCCCTGTTTTTCAGCAAGCAGAAGCACGGCGGCGGTTAATTGCGCCGGGCACAGCCAGCCGCCCAGAGGATACGTCACGCCGCCACAATCGGTATCGACGCCGGTAAGACGTCGCGCCTGTTCAGCAGCAACGGCGTTCGCCAGCGCTGACGGTAAATCCAGCGACAGCATCTGCGCGATTTTCTGCTGACTCTTGTCGTCCCAGCCCAGTTGCGTGACGCCACACCAGTCGTGATCGAACCTGACGGGCAGGGCGTCATAGAGACGACGGGCAAACGTAAACGCGGCGGGGAAAAAGAGGTTTATTGCCGCATCGTGTTTGCTGAGAAGAGGGTAGAGCGCCCCCTGACGGTTGCCGGACGCGCCCTGAGCGGGTTTATCATCCGCGCAATAGAGCGTGACCTGCCAACCGCGGCGCAACAGCGCCAGCGAAAGCAGCGCGCTGGCAATCCCGCCGCCAATGAGGGCAACCTCGCGTTTTTCACTGCCCTGACGGGAAAACCACGGCATTGATGCTGGCAGCGCGGGAGCGTGTTCCATCACGCCGCGCAGCATCTCGCGCTTGCGCCCAAAGCCTTTGCATTTCTGCATGGTAAAACCGGCTTCCTGTAAACCGCGACGGACAAATCCGGCAGACGTAAAGGTCGCCAGCGTACCACCCGGCCGAGCCAGTCTCGCCATCGCGTTAAACAGCGTTGGCGTCCACATGTCCGGGTTTTTGGCCGGGGCGAAGCCGTCAAGAAACCAGGCGTCGACTTTTTGATTCAGACTATCGTCAAGTTGATTGGTGAGTTCATTGATATCGCCAAACCAGAGATCGAGCGTGACGCGTCCTTCATCCAGCAGCAGACGGTGGCAACCCGCCAGCGGTAACGGCCACTGGGCCTGAAGCTGTCCGGCAAATTCAGCCAACTCCGGCCAGTGCTGATGTGCCGCCGTGAGATCGTCGCGGGTCAGCGGAAATTTTTCAAAACTGATGAAATGTAATCTTTGTAGCGTAGCCTCGGGCTGAGTGGCGCGAAATTCAGCAAACGCCTGCCAGAGCGTGAGAAAGTTCAGACCGGTGCCGAAACCGCTCTCCGCCACCACAAACAGCGGGTGAGAATGTTTTGCAAAACGTTCTGTGATTCGGTTGCCGCCGAGGAAGACATAGCGCGTCTCTTCCAGACCGTTGTCGTTGGAAAAGTAGACGTCGTCAAAATCTCGGGAAACAGGTGTACCCTCAGCGTTGAATTCGAGGTTGGCGGGTTGTATAGCGTATTGTTTCACGTAAGTTACTCGTCTGACAGGCAGTGTCACGATCTTAGCGATGTGTGCCAGGCGGCGCAAATTTCAGTACAAATTGGCTGATCGGACTTGTTCGGCGTACAAGTGTACGCTATTGTGCCAATCGAAACTTACTATAGTGCGATTACAGAGGTATTGAATGAAACGTGCAGTGATTACTGGCTTGGGCATCGTTTCCAGCATCGGTAATAACCAGCAGGAAGTCCTGGCATCTCTGCGTGAAGGACGTTCAGGGATCACTTTTTCTGACGAGTTTAAAGATGCAGGAATGCGTAGCCACGTATGGGGCAACGTCAAACTGGACACCACTGGTTTGATCGACCGTAAGGTGGTTCGTTTCATGAACGATGCCTCTATTTATGCCTATCTCTCCATGCGAGAAGCGATTGCAGATGCAGGCCTGAGTGAAGACGCGTATCAGAACAACCCGCGCGTTGGTCTGATTGCCGGTTCCGGCGGCTCTTCCAAAGCGCAGGTATTCGGTGCTGACGCAATGCGTAGTCCGCGTGGCCTGAAAGCGGTTGGCCCGTATGTGGTCACCAAAGCGATGGGCTCCGCAGTTTCTGCCTGCCTCGCAACACCGTTCAAAATTCACGGCGTAAACTACTCAATCAGCTCCGCCTGTGCGACCTCCGCACACTGCATCGGTAATGCGGTCGAGCAGATCCAACTGGGCAAACAGGACATCGTATTTGCGGGCGGCGGCGAAGAACTGGGCTGGGAAATGGCCTGTGAGTTCGACGCGATGGGCGCACTGTCCACCAAATATAATGACCAGCCTTCTAAAGCTTCTCGTACCTATGACGCGCACCGTGACGGTTTTGTTATCGCTGGCGGCGGCGGTATGGTGGTGGTTGAAGAACTGGAACACGCGCTGGCGCGTGGAGCCCATATCTACGCGGAAATCGTGGGCTACGGCGCGACGTCTGATGGCGCTGACATGGTGGCTCCGTCTGGTGAAGGCGCGGTGCGCTGCATGCAGATGGCGATGCACGGCGTTGATACTCCAATCGACTACCTGAACTCCCACGGTACCTCTACGCCAGTGGGTGACGTGAAAGAACTGGGTGCGATTCGCGAAGTGTTTGGCGATAACAGCCCGGCTATCTCCGCGACCAAAGCGATGACCGGTCACTCTCTGGGCGCTGCTGGCGTACAGGAAGCGATTTACTCTCTGCTGATGCTGGAACACGGCTTTGTCGCACCAAGCATCAACATCGAAGAGATGGACGAGCAGGCTGCCGGTCTGAACATTGTGACCGAAACTCTCGATCGTGAACTGACCACCGTTATGTCCAACAGCTTCGGTTTCGGCGGTACCAACGCCACGCTGGTGATGCGTAAACTGAAAGCGTAAGTGACTTTCTTAATAAGAAGGGGAGCCCGATTGCTCCCCTTTTTTGTTTCGTTGACAAAATGCATGCGTAGCAGGCAGACTTCAGGCCCATCATTATCTTCTGGATAATGCGTAAGCGTTTGACGTTATCCAACGCACCTTAATCCTGACGGTCAGGTGGAGGGGGCGTGGCAATTCCTCGCCTTACTCTGCATTCTGGAGTAACGCATGACAGCAGTAACCCATAAAGAAAAAACATCTGCAGCGAACACATCGCTTTTTCGCATCGCTTTTGCGGTCTTTTTGACCTACATGACGGTCGGCTTGCCGCTACCCGTTATTCCACTTTTTGTCCACCATGAGCTGGGCTATGGCAATACGATGGTTGGTATCGCCGTGGGAATTCAGTTTCTGGCTACCGTCTTAACACGCGGTTATTCCGGGCGACTTGCCGATCAGTACGGTGCCAAACGTTCTGCGCTTCAGGGGATGTTCGCCTGCGCGCTGGCGGGCGGCGCGTGGCTACTGGCGGCGCTGTTACCCGTTTCTGAACCGATCAAATTCGCATTATTGATAGTCGGACGTCTGATCCTCGGCTTTGGTGAAAGCCAGTTGCTCACCGGCACGCTGACCTGGGGACTGGGCCTGGTGGGGCCTGCACGTTCCGGCAAGGTGATGTCGTGGAACGGGATGGCGATTTACGTTGCGCTGGCTGCAGGCGCGCCGCTGGGGCTGCTCATCCACAGCCATTTTGGTTTTGCGGGTCTTGCGGGCACGACAATGGCGTTACCGCTGCTGGCATGGGCGTTTAACGGAACGGTGCGTAAAGTACCTGCTCATACGGGCGAGCGCCCCTCGCTGTGGAGCGTGGTGGGGCTTATCTGGAAACCGGGTCTGGGCCTCGCGTTGCAAGGTGTCGGATTTGCCGTTATCGGCACTTTTATCTCTCTCTATTTTGCCAGTCACGGTTGGGCGATGGCCGGCTTTACGCTGACCGCGTTTGGCGGGGCCTTTGTCATTATGCGCGTGCTGTTTGGCTGGATGCCGGACCGCTTTGGTGGGGTCAAGGTGGCTATCGCTTCCCTGCTGATAGAGACCGTTGGACTGATACTGCTCTGGCTGGCACCGACGGCGTGGTTTGCGCTGCTCGGGGCGGCATTAACCGGGGCCGGGTGTTCGCTAATCTTCCCGGCGCTCGGCGTTGAAGTGGTGAAACGCGTACCGTCGCAGGTTCGCGGTACCGCACTGGGGGGATACGCCGCATTTCAGGATATCTCTTACGCGGTCACCGGCCCGCTGGCGGGGTTGCTTGCCACGTCCTGTGGCTATCAATCTGTATTTCTTGCCGGAGCGATTTCGGCGGTACTGGGGATTGTGGTGACGCTGTTGTCGTTTCGCCGGGGCTAGATGACCAGCCAGAACACCAGTAACGCGATCAGCAGGGCGATAAACAACAGTCCGGGACGCGCGGTGAACGATCGCAGCGTCTCAATAAACGGTGCAAACGGACTGTAAATCGGCTGAATGTGGCGTGGATCGGTGAATTCCCGATCGCGCTCAACGCGCTTGAGGAAGATCTGATTCAGGAGGTCCTGTACCTGGGCGGTGGTGAGCACGGTTTGCGGTTGGAGCTGCCCGTTCTGCTGGGCGTAATCTTTCAAACTGGCCAGCTCGTCGGCTTCCAGCGGTTGCTTAAGCGCCGCCTGTAGCGATTGCAGAGTGGGAGCATGTTGCAGACTGAGGGTCTGACGCGCCTGTAGCCAGGTCGCCAGATGGGTGAAATGTTTTGCCGGGATCAGCTCACCGCTTTTCACGCCAGAGAGTTCCAGCATCGATTGCCAGATAAGCTTGCCGGATTCCCCCGTGGCGGCGGCCAGTTTAGTCACCAACTGATTTAACGTATTGTGTTCGGCTGGCATCAGCGGGCGATCGGTTGCCGGACGCTGTTGCGGCTGCGGGATCGACAACTGCCCCTGCTGTAAAAGCGTCAGTACGTTCTTAAGCTGTTCCGGTTTGAGTTGACTGAGCGCCGTTTGTCCGTACTGCTGGCGAATAAAATCGCTCACTGCCTGGCGGTTATTCCCCTGACTCAGCAATTCCGTCAACTGTGAAAGTACCTGACGGTTGGCATGATTCTGTTGGGCTACGCCAAGACGCTGGCTGAGATTTTGCTCCGCCGCAGGGAAATGACGTGACAGTAGCGGAGTGTCGCTTTTCACTCCAAGATCGTGCTTCATGCCGGCCCACACTTCCGCACTTTGCTGTTGCGTCAGTGAAATCAGGCGGGTTATCAGTCGTTCCAGTACGGTCCGCTGTTGCGTGGAGAGCGGTTGTTCGCCCGCCGTGGATACCGCAGGTTGCCCTTCGCCGGGAGGGTGCGCGGGAGTACCGGAAATAGGTTGCATCATCACTTATCCTTAAACCATCAATCTTAGCAAAGTATGCCTGGCGGCCAGATTATGGCACACTTGCCCGGTTAACTCTCGTTCTCAAACAGGTACGACAGACGTGAAAATTCTCGTTGATGAAAATATGCCTTATGCCCGCGAATTGTTTAGCCGTCTGGGCGAGGTCAAAGCGGTTCCTGGGCGCCCCATCCCTGTCGCTGAACTGGATGATGCCGACGCGTTAATGGTGCGTTCTGTCACCAAAGTGAACGCGTCATTGCTGGAGGGAAAGGCCATCAAGTTCGTTGGTACCGCAACTGCCGGCACCGATCATGTGGATGAGGACTGGCTTAAGCAGGCGGGAATCGGATTTTCAGCAGCGCCTGGCTGTAACGCCATTGCGGTGGTGGAGTATGTTTTCTCTTCGCTGCTGATGCTGGCGGAGCGTGACGGATTCGCATTGCGCGATCGTACCGTCGGGATTGTTGGCGTGGGTAACGTCGGGGGGCGCCTGCAGGCTCGGCTGGAAGCGCTGGGGATCCGTACGTTGTTATGCGATCCACCGCGCGCGGATCGTGGAGACGAGGGCGATTTTCGCTCGCTTGATGAGCTGGTACAGGAAGCCGATGTCCTGACCTTCCACACGCCGCTGTTTAAAGAAGGGCCATACAAAACGCACCATCTGGTCGATGAGGCGCTGATTGGTCGCCTGAAACCGGGCAGCATTCTGATTAATGCCTGTCGCGGCGCGGTGGTTGATAACGCCGCGCTGCTGGCGCGCCTTAACGCCGGGCAGGCGCTGAGCGTGGTCCTGGATGTCTGGGAAGGTGAACCGGATCTGAATGTCGAGCTGTTGAACAAGATCGATATTGGCACGGCGCACATTGCGGGCTACACGCTGGAAGGCAAGGCGCGCGGCACCACGCAGGTTTTTGAAGCCTGGAGCAAATTTATTGGTCGCGAGCAGCATGTCGCGCTGGATACCCTGCTGCCAGCGCCGGAATTTGGCCGCATTACGCTGCATGGACCGTTGGATCAGCCGACGCTGAAAAGACTGGTGCATTTGGTGTATGATGTGCGCCGCGACGATGCGCTACTGCGCAACGTTGCCGGAATACCGGGTGAATTTGATAAACTGCGCAAAAATTATCTCGAGCGCCGTGAATGGTCCTCACTGTACGTGATGTGCGACGACGCGGATGCGGCGGCGTTACTGTGTAAACTGGGTTTTAACGCGGTTCATCACCCGACACGTTAATGTCTTCTTAATGCTCCCTGACGAATAATCGGCAGGGAGGCTTATGCTTTTCTGGAGTAAACCACCATGTCTGAAGGCTGGAATATTGCCGTCCTCGGCGCGACGGGCGCCGTCGGCGAAGCGTTGCTTGAAACCCTGGCTGAACGTCAGTTCCCGGTTGGGGAAATTTTTGCGCTGGCACGTAATGAAAGTGCAGGCGAACATCTGCGCTTTGGTGGTAAGTCAGTGATGGTGCAGGATGCGGCTGAATTCGACTGGACGCAGGCACAGCTGGCCTTTTTCGTTGCCGGTGTCGACGCCACGGCAGCCTGGGTGGACGAGGCGACAAATGCGGGCTGTCTGGTCATTGATACCAGCGGTCTGTTCGCGCTTGAGCCGGACGTCCCGCTGGTGGTGCCAGACGTGAACCCGTTCGTGCTGGCAGACTACCGCAATCGTAACGTGATCGCTGTGCCGAACAGCCTGACCAGCCAGTTGCTGGCCGCGCTGAAGCCGCTTATCGATGAGGGGGGACTCTCTCGCATCACCGTAACCAGTCTGCTTTCTGCATCTGCGCACGGTAAGAAAGCCGTCGATGCCCTCGCCGGGCAGAGTGCGAAACTGCTGAACGGGATCCCCATTGATGACGATGATTTCTTTGGCCGCCAGCTGGCGTTCAATATGTTGCCGCTGTTGCCGGATCGCGAAGGCAGCGTGCGTGAAGAGCGGCGGATCGTCGATGAAGTGCGCAAAATCATGCAGGATGACGGGTTGATGATTTCGGCAAGCTGCGTACAGTCACCGGTGTTTTATGGCCACGCGCAGATGGTGGCATTTGAAGCGCTGCGTCCACTGGCTGCCGAAGAGGCTCGCGATGCCTTTGCCCGTGGCGAAGACATTGTGCTGTCGCAAGAGAGTGATTTCCCGACTCAGGTTGGCGATGCCACCGGCAGCGCGCACCTGTCCGTGGGCTGTGTGCGTAACGATTACGGTATGCCAGAGCAGGTTCAGTTCTGGTCCGTGGCGGATAACGTTCGCTTTGGCGGCGCGCTGATGGCGGTGAAAATTGCGGAAAAACTGGTGCAGGAGTACCTGTACTGATGTCTGACCAGCAACGCTCGCCGGTGTATAAAATTGCGCTGGGCATCGAGTATGACGGCAGCAAATATTATGGCTGGCAGCGTCAGAATGAAGTCCGCAGTGTGCAGGAAAAGCTGGAAAAGGCGCTCTCACAGGTTGCCAATGAGCCGATTAACGTCTTTTGCGCCGGACGCACCGATGCCGGTGTGCACGGCACCGGTCAGGTTGTGCATTTTGAAACCACCGCTTTGCGCAAAGATGCGGCATGGACATTGGGTGTAAATGCGAATTTACCTGGTGACATCGCGGTGCGATGGGTGAAAGCTGTACCGGAAGATTTTCACGCGCGTTTCAGCGCCACGGCTCGCCGATATCGTTACATCATCTACAATCATCGGTTACGTCCGGCGGTGTTAGGTAAAGGTGTGACGCATTATTATGAACCGCTGGACGCTGAGCGCATGCATCGTGCGGCGCAGTGTCTGATTGGCGAGAATGACTTTACGTCGTTTCGCGCCGTCCAGTGCCAGTCGCGCACGCCGTGGCGCAACGTGATGCACATTACGGTCTCGCGCCATGGCGCGTATGTGGTGGTCGATATCAAAGCGAATGCCTTTGTACATCATATGGTCAGGAACATTGTTGGCAGCCTGATGGAAGTAGGTGCCCACAACCAGCCGGAGAGCTGGATAGCAGAGTTGTTAGCGGCAAAGGACAGAACGCTCGCAGCGGCAACGGCGAAGGCCGAAGGACTGTATCTGGTTGCGGTGGACTACCCTGACCGGTTTGACCTTCCTAAACCGCCCATGGGCCCGCTCTTTCTGGCGGACTAATTCAAGTCGTATAAAGGCACAACTATGGACCTGATTTACTTCCTTATCGATTTTATCCTGCATATTGATGTGCACCTGGCGGAACTGGTCGCACAGTACGGCGTTTGGGTTTACGCGATTTTGTTCCTGATCCTGTTTTGTGAAACCGGACTGGTGGTGACGCCGTTCCTGCCAGGCGATTCCCTGCTGTTTGTGGCGGGGGCGCTGGCGTCGCTGGGCACTAACGATCTCAACGTGCACCTGATGGTGGTGTTGATGCTGATTGCCGCGATTGTTGGCGATGCGGTGAATTACACTATTGGTCGATTGTTCGGTGAGAAGTTATTCAGTAACCCGAACTCGAAGATTTTCCGCCGCAGCTATCTGGACAAGACGCATCAGTTTTACGAAAAACATGGCGGAAAAACCATCATTCTCGCCCGTTTTGTACCGATCGTCAGAACATTTGCGCCGTTTGTGGCGGGAATGGGACATATGTCGTATCGTCATTTTGCGGCTTATAACGTGATAGGCGCGCTGCTGTGGGTTCTGCTCTTCACCTACGCAGGTTACTTCTTTGGTACCATTCCGATGATTCAGAACAACCTTAAGTTGCTGATTGTCGGGATTATTGTGGTGTCTATCCTGCCGGGCGTGGTGGAAATTATTCGCCATAAACGCGCGGCGTCACGTGTAACAAAATAGAAACTAACTCGGCGGTTCGACCACTTTTTTGTCCAAAGTTTCGGGCTGTTATGTTTTAATGTGCAACATTCATGGTCTGTTGGGGGCAAAAATGGCATTATGCGCCCCCACGGCAAAACTGGAACACACCAGGTTCAGGCAGAAAGGTCATAAATGAGCTGGATTGAACGAATTAAAAGCAACATTACGCCCACCCGCAAGGCAAGTATTCCTGAAGGGGTGTGGACTAAGTGTGATAGCTGCGGTCAGGTTTTATACCGTGCTGAGCTGGAACGTAATCTCGAGGTCTGTCCGAAGTGTGACCATCACATGCGTATGTCGGCGCGTAACCGCCTGCATAGCCTGTTAGATGAAGGAACGCTGGTGGAGCTGGGTAGCGAACTTGAGCCGAAAGACGTACTGAAGTTCCGTGACTCCAAGAAATACAAAGACCGTCTGGCTTCCGCGCAAAAGGAAACCGGCGAGAAAGATGCGCTGGTGGTGATGAAAGGCACGCTTCACGGCATGCCGGTCGTCGCGGCGGCATTTGAGTTTGCTTTCATGGGCGGCTCGATGGGTTCTGTGGTCGGCGCACGTTTTGTGCGTGCTGTAGAACAGGCGCTGGAAGATAACTGTCCGCTGGTGTGCTTCTCCGCCTCCGGCGGCGCGCGTATGCAGGAAGCGCTGATGTCGCTGATGCAGATGGCGAAAACCTCTGCGGCGCTGGCAAAAATGCAGGAACGCGGTCTGCCGTACATCTCCGTGCTGACCGACCCAACGATGGGCGGTGTCTCTGCAAGCTTCGCGATGCTGGGCGATCTCAACATTGCTGAACCGAAAGCGCTGATCGGCTTCGCGGGTCCGCGCGTTATCGAACAAACCGTACGTGAGAAACTGCCGCCGGGATTCCAGCGCAGTGAGTTTCTGATCGAAAAAGGCGCTATCGATATGATCGTCCGCCGTCCGGAGATGCGCCTGAAACTGGCAAGCATTCTGGCGAAGCTGATGAATCTGCCGGCGCCAAATCCGGATACCCCGCGTGAAGGCGTGGTGGTGCCACCGGTGCCGGATCAGGAACCAGAGGCCTGATAACTGAAAAGGGCAGGGCCACAGGCGCTGCCCTTTTGCTTTTCTCAACGTAACGAATTTACGGGCATCATGAATAACAAACGTATTCCTAAAGCCGCGTCGCCCCTGGCCTCGTGGCTTTCTTATCTGGAAAACCTCCACGCGAAGACTATCGATCTGGGCCTTGAACGCGTAAGCCAGGTGGCTGCGCGGCTGGGCGTGCTGAAGCCTGCGCCGTTTGTCTTCACCGTGGCGGGCACCAATGGCAAGGGCACCACCTGCCGGACGCTGGAGTCCATATTGACGACAGCGGGATACAAAGTCGGGGTATACAGTTCGCCGCATCTGGTGCGCTACACCGAACGTGTGCGTGTGCAGGGCAATGAACTGCCAGAATCGGCCCACACAGAATCCTTTGCGGAGATTGAAGCGGCGCGTGGGGATATCTCGCTGACATATTTTGAATACGGCACGCTGTCTGCGTTGTGGCTGTTTAAGCAGGCGCGACTGGATGTGGTGATTCTGGAGGTCGGGTTGGGCGGACGACTGGACGCGACAAACATCGTTGATGCCGATATCGCCGTGGTTACCAGCATTGCGCTGGATCATACCGACTGGCTGGGGCCAGATCGTGAAAGTATTGGCCGCGAAAAGGCCGGCATTTTCCGTGCGGATAAACCAGCGATTGTCGGCGAACCCGAAATGCCCTATACCATCGCCGATGTGGCGCTGGAGAAAGGCGCACGCCTACAGCGCCGTGGCGAAGACTGGCAGTTTACGGTAACGGAGACGGGGTGGTCCTTCAGCGACTGCCACGGTACATTGACCGATTTACCGCTGCCACAGGTACCGCAACCCAATGCGGCGACCGCGCTGGCGGCACTGCGCGCCAGTGGCCTGAACGTCAGTGAACAGGCGATCCGCGACGGGATTGCTCAGGCGATTCTACCGGGACGTTTCCAGATTGTGAGCGAGTCGCCGCGCGTCATCCTCGATGTCGCGCATAATCCCCATGCGGCGGAATATCTGACCGGACGGCTGAAAATGTTGCCGAAAAAGGGGCGCGTTCTTGCCGTTATCGGTATGCTACATGATAAGGATATTGCGGGAACGTTGGCCTGGTTGAAAAGCGTGGTCGACGACTGGTATTGTGCTCCGCTGGAAGGCCCCCGGGGGGCGACGGCAGAGCAACTGCTGGAACATCTCGGTAAAGGCAGTGTCTATGACAGTGTCGCGCTGGCATGGCACGCCGCTCTGGCAGACGCGAGACCAGAAGATACCGTACTGGTGTGTGGTTCATTCCACACGGTTGCACATGTCATGGAAGTAATGGACGCGGGGAGAATCGGTGGCGAGTAAGTTTCAGAATCGTTTAGTCGGCACGATTGTGCTGGTCGCGCTGGGCGTGATTGTGCTGCCCGGGCTGCTCGACGGGCAGAAAAAACATTATCAGGATGAATTCGCGGCGATCCCGCTGGTGCCGAAACCCGGCGATCGCGACGAGCCGGATATGATGCCTGCGGCAACGCAGGCATTACCGACTCAACCACCGGAAGGGGCGGCAGAAGAGGTGCGGGCAGGCGATGCGGCGGCTCCGTCGCTGGATCCGTCACGCTATGCGTCAGCGAACAGTCCTGAGCTTGATACGACGCCAGCGCCCGTAGAACAACCCAAACCAAAACCGGTTGAAAAACCGAAGCCGCAACCGAAGCCACAGCCGACTGTGGACGCAACGCCCGCTCCGGTTCCCACTCCTGCGCCAAAACCGGCGGTGGAAGAGAAACCGGCACCGACGGGTAAAGCCTATGTTGTGCAGTTGGGTGCGCTGAAAAATGCCGATAAGGTCAATGAGATCGTGGGTAAACTTCGTGGCGCAGGTTTCCGGGTATATACTTCTCCGTCAACGCCAGTACAGGGTAAAATAACCCGTATTCTCGTGGGGCCGGATGCATCACGCGACAAGCTGAAAGGTTCGCTCGGCGAGTTACAGCAAATCTCCGGATTAAGCGGAGTGGTGATGGGGTACAGCCCGAACTAAGTTAGGGTTGCCTGATGGCGGCGCTCGGCGTCTTATCAGGCTTACCACCTTGTGTTTGTTGGCCGGATGAGGTGTTTACATCGCCATCCGGCAGTGCCCGAAGAGGCATAAAACGGTATGGCGTTGAATATTTTTTCAGCGCCATTTTTATTTACGCGCGGGAAGGAAATCCCTACGCAAACGTTTTCTTTTTCTGTTAGAATGCGCCCCGAACAGGACGACAGGGCGTAAAATCGTGGGACACATATGGTCTGGATTGATTACGCCATTATTGCGGTGATTGGTTTTTCCTGTCTGGTTAGCCTGATCCGTGGCTTTGTTCGTGAAGCGTTATCGTTGGTGACATGGGGTTGTGCTTTCTTTGTCGCCAGCCATTACTACACTTACCTGTCTGTCTGGTTTTCGGGCTTTGAAGACGAACTGGTTCGAAACGGGATTGCCATCGCGGTGCTGTTTATCGCGACACTTATCGTCGGCGCCATTGTGAACTACGTGGTAGGGCAACTGGTTGAGAAAACCGGTCTGTCAGGTACCGACCGGGTTCTGGGGGTCTGTTTCGGCGCGCTGCGTGGTGTGTTGATTGTTGCTGCCATTCTGTTCTTTCTCGACACCTTTACGGGCCTGTCGAAAGGTGAAGACTGGAGTAAGTCACAGCTGATCCCGGAGTTCAGTTTCATCATCAGATGGTTCTTTGACTATCTGCAAAGCTCGTCAAGTTTCTTGCCCAGAGCATAAGCGTTGGGTTGTAGCTTAACGAGGAAAAAGACGTATGTGCGGTATTGTCGGTATCGCCGGTGTTATGCCGGTTAACCAGTCGATTTATGACGCCTTAACAGTGCTCCAGCATCGTGGTCAGGATGCCGCTGGCATTATCACCATCGATGCAAATAACTGCTTCCGTTTGCGTAAGGCAAACGGCCTGGTGAGCGATGTATTCGAAGCGCGTCACATGCAGCGTATGCAGGGCAATATGGGCATCGGTCATGTGCGTTACCCAACGGCTGGTAGCTCCAGCGCCTCTGAAGCTCAACCTTTCTACGTCAACTCCCCGTATGGCATCACGCTTGCCCACAATGGCAACCTGACTAATGCCCACGAACTGCGTAAAAAGCTGTTTGAAGAGAAGCGCCGCCATATCAATACCACCTCAGATTCTGAGATCCTGCTCAATATCTTCGCCAGCGAACTGGATAAGTTCCGCCACTATCCGCTGGAAGCAGACAACATTTTTGCGGCAATTGCCGCGACCAACCGCCAGATCCGCGGCGCGTATGCCTGCGTGGCGATGATTATTGGTCACGGTATGGTCGCCTTCCGCGACCCGAACGGTATTCGTCCGCTGGTGTTGGGTAAACGTGATATCGGTGACGGCCGCACTGAGTATATGGTGGCGTCTGAGAGCGTTGCGCTGGATACGCTGGGCTTTGAGTTTCTGCGTGACGTTGCGTCGGGCGAAGCGGTCTATATCACTGAGAAAGGGCAATTGTTCACCCGTCAGTGTGCTGAAAACCCGGTCAGCAACCCGTGCCTGTTTGAGTATGTTTACTTCGCGCGTCCGGATTCCTTCATCGACAAGATTTCCGTCTACAGTGCCCGTGTGAATATGGGGACCAAACTTGGCGAAAAAATTGCCCGCGAATGGGAAGATCTGGATATCGACGTGGTCATTCCGATTCCGGAAACCTCCTGCGACATCGCGCTGGAAATTGCGCGTATTCTCGGTAAGCCGTACCGCCAGGGGTTTGTGAAAAACCGCTATGTCGGCCGTACCTTTATCATGCCGGGACAACAGCTGCGTCGTAAGTCCGTACGTCGCAAACTGAACGCTAACCGCGCTGAGTTCCGTGATAAAAATGTCCTGCTGGTGGATGACTCCATTGTGCGCGGCACCACCTCAGAACAGATTATTGAGATGGCGCGTGAAGCCGGGGCGAAAAAGGTCTATCTGGCCTCTGCCGCACCGGAGATTCGCTTCCCGAACGTGTACGGTATCGACATGCCTACCGCAAATGAACTGATTGCGCATGGTCGTGAAGTGGATGAGATTCGACAGATAATTGGCGCAGACGGTCTTATCTTCCAGGATCTTGACGATCTGATCGACGCCGTGCGTGCCGAGAACCCGGATATTCAGCAGTTTGAATGTTCCGTGTTTAACGGCGTCTACGTCACGAAGGATGTCGATCAGCAATATCTCGATTTCCTCGATTCCCTGCGTAATGACGATGCCAAAGCGGTCCAGTTGCAGAACGAAGTCGAAAACCTCGAGATGCACAACGAAGGGTAATCCTGACCTGCCAGGGGGCGAATCCCGCCCCCTGACTTGCAACTCCCCATAAAATCCTGCAAAGTCAGCCCAGAAGTCAGACAGGGCGATATATCATGAAACGACTCATAGTAGGGATCAGCGGTGCCAGCGGCGCCATTTACGGCGTGCGGCTGTTGCAGGTTTTACGCGATGTACCGGACGTTGAAACGCATCTCATCATGAGCCAGGCCGCCCGCCAGACGCTGTCGCTGGAGACCGATTTATCGCTGCGCGATGTCCAGGCGCTTGCCAACGTGACGCACGATGCGCGCGACATTGCCGCCAGCATTTCCTCAGGCTCATTTTCGACTGCCGGCATGGTGATTCTGCCATGCTCCATCAAAACCCTTTCCGGTATTGTGCACAGCTATACCGACGGCCTGTTGACCCGTGCGGCAGACGTGGTGTTGAAAGAGCGCCGTCCGCTGGTGCTGTGCGTTCGGGAAACGCCGCTCCATCTTGGGCATCTGCGCTTAATGACTCAGGCGGCGGAAATTGGTGCGGTGATTATGCCGCCGGTTCCGGCGTTTTATCATCGTCCTGTGACGCTGGATGATGTGATAAATCAAACGGTTAATCGCGTTCTCGATCAGTTTGATATCGCCCTGCCGCAGGACCTTTTTACCCGCTGGCAGGGGGCATAACATTGCGCTGTCAGCGTGCCTTTTTGCATCAGTTGCCCTGTTTCAGGGCAATTTTGTAACCGCGATCATATCCTCAACATTTAATTCGCTAAATCCATTCGAAACGCTGCGGTTCATCCGTCAGACCTGCTATCTTCAACATCAGGACAATATTGCAACGTTTTATTAACATATTTAACGTCGAATATCCCGGGCGGCGCGAAAATGGCATAAGACCTGCATGAAAAAGCCTGCAAACACACAACACAACGTAAAACATAATAAAGTCATTCCACTTGAGGGTTATGTATGAAGAAGTCAATTCTCGCTCTGTCATTGCTGATTGGTCTTTCTGCTACTGCATCCAGCTATGCGGCGCTGCCGCAAACGGTGCGCATTGGCACAGACACAACCTACGCCCCGTTCTCTTCGAAAGATGCCAAAGGCGACTTCATCGGCTTTGATATCGATCTGGGCAATGAGATGTGTAAGCGTATGCAGGTCAAATGTACCTGGGTCGCCAGTGATTTTGATGCGCTGATCCCATCACTCAAAGCGAAGAAAATTGATGCCATTATCTCTTCGCTCTCGATTACCGATAAGCGTCAGCAGGAAATCGCGTTCTCTGACAAGCTGTACGCGGCGGACTCGCGGTTGATTGCGGCGAAAGGCTCACCGATTCAGCCGACGCTTGACGCGCTGAAAGGTAAGCACGTTGGCGTGTTACAAGGCTCAACTCAGGAAGCGTATGCCAATGATATCTGGCGCAGCAAGGGCGTGGATGTGGTGGCCTATGCAAACCAGGATCTGATTTATTCCGACCTGACTGCGGGCCGTCTTGATGCGGCACTGCAGGACGAAGTTGCCGCCAGCGAAGGTTTCCTCAAACAGCCTGCGGGCAAAGACTATGCTTTTGCCGGTCCTTCCGTGAAGGATAAAAAGTACTTCGGCGACGGTACGGGCGTCGGTTTACGTAAAGATGATGCTGAACTGAAGGCCGCCTTCGATAAGGCACTTGCCGATCTGCGTCAGGATGGCACTTACGACAAGATGGCGAAAAAATACTTTGACTTTAACGTCTACGGTGACTGAAACCTCAATATGGGGAACGGATTGCACCGGTCGGGTTAACCATTACGGTGCGTGACAGGTGAATTGCACCGTTATGGTGCAATTAGTGCGGGTGAACAGGGTGGAAGTGCATATTTAAGCGCTTTTCATGCAAAATAAACCGGGCGACAGGGTAGAATGTTTTGCCTTGTCGACCCGATTAGTGGCACGATAACTGCACCTGGTCCTGTAAACATCCCCTATAAAAGACAGTCTGTTGAGGATAGTTATGAAAAAACTGGTGTTATCTCTTTCTCTGGTCCTGGCTTTCTCCAGTGCTACCGCAGCATTTGCCGCTATTCCGCAAAAAGTTCGTATCGGTACCGATCCGACCTATGCCCCGTTTGAGTCAAAGAATGCCAAGGGTGAATTAGTCGGTTTTGATATCGATCTGGCGAAAGAGCTGTGCAAACGTATTAATACACAATGTACCTTCGTTGAGAACCCGCTGGATGCGCTGATCCCTTCGTTAAAAGCGAAGAAAATCGACGCTATCATGTCCTCGCTTTCGATTACTGAAAAACGTCAGCAGGAAATCGCCTTCACCGACAAACTTTATGCAGCCGACTCGCGTCTGGTGGTGGCCAATGCGTCTGACATTCAGCCGACCGTTGAGTCGCTGAAAGGCAAGCGTGTCGGTGTGCTGCAGGGCACCACCCAGGAGACGTTTGGTAACGAACACTGGGCGCCAAAAGGCATTGAGATCGTGTCGTATCAGGGCCAGGACAATATTTACTCCGACCTGACTGCCGGACGTATTGATGCCGCATTCCAGGATGAAGTCGCCGCGAGCGAAGGCTTCCTGAAACAACCCGTTGGCAAAGATTACAAATTCGGCGGCCCGTCTGTGAAAGACGAGAAACTGTTTGGTGTAGGGACCGGTATGGGTCTGCGCAAAGAGGATAACGAATTGCGTGAAGCCCTGAACAAAGCGTTTGCAGAAATGCGCGCTGACGGAACTTACGAGAAGCTGGCGAAGAAGTACTTTGATTTTGATGTTTACGGCGGTTAATCACCGCAGGTGCAGATAAAGCCCGAAGATGTTTGACAGACTTTATGCCAGATGACGGCTTCGCCTTATCCGGCCTACGACGATGTTCTTGTAGGCCGGATAAGCGTAGCGCCATCCGGCATCAATGAAGTGTGTCATCACGTCAAAAGAGGCTTCTAACTCGCCACTCACGACAGGACAGGCAGCATGTTGTACGGGTTTTCAGGTGTTATTTTACAGGGCGCAATTGTCACGCTGGAACTGGCTCTCAGTTCCGTGGTGCTGGCCGTTCTGATCGGCCTCGTCGGAGCGGGGGCCAAACTCTCGCAAAACCGGGTGACGGGGCTTATTTTCGAAGGTTATACCACCCTCATTCGCGGGGTGCCGGATCTGGTGCTGATGCTGCTGATTTTTTATGGCTTGCAGATAGCACTCAACGCGTTAACCGATGCGATAGGCATCGGTCAGATTGATATCGACCCGATGGTCGCGGGTATTATTACGCTCGGCTTCATCTACGGTGCGTATTTTACGGAAACCTTCCGTGGCGCCTTTATGGCGGTCCCCAAAGGGCATATTGAAGCGGCAACGGCCTTCGGTTTCACCTCTTCCCAAATTTTTCGCCGCATTATGTTCCCGGCGATGATGCGTTATGCGCTGCCGGGGATTGGGAACAACTGGCAGGTGATCCTCAAAGCGACGGCGCTGGTCTCGCTGCTCGGTCTGGAAGATGTGGTAAAAGCCACGCAGTTGGCCGGGAAGAGCACCTGGGAGCCCTTCTATTTCGCCATCGTCTGCGGACTTATTTATCTGGTATTTACTACGGTTTCTAATGGTGTGCTGCTGTTCCTTGAGCGCCGCTACTCCGTCGGTGTGAAGAGGGCTGACCTGTGATCGAGATTATTCAGGAGTACTGGAAATCCCTGTTGTGGACGGACGGCTACCGCTTTACGGGCGTGGCGATAACGCTGTGGCTGCTGATCTCCTCCGTGGTGATGGGCGGCATTCTGGCAGTAATTCTGGCGATTGGCCGCGTTTCCAGTAACAAATTCATCCAGTTTCCCATTTGGCTATTCACCTATATTTTCCGCGGGACGCCACTGTACGTTCAGCTACTGGTGTTCTATTCAGGGATGTACACGCTGGAGATTGTCAAAGGCACGGATTTTCTTAACGCCTTCTTTCGCAGCGGTCTGAACTGTACCGTTCTGGCGCTGACGCTGAACACCTGCGCGTATACCACGGAGATTTTCGCTGGGGCGATCCGTTCGGTTCCACACGGTGAAATTGAAGCAGCGCGCGCGTATGGCTTCTCCTCGTTTAAAATGTATCGTTGCATTATTCTGCCTTCGGCGCTGCGTATCGCGTTGCCCGCGTACAGCAACGAGGTCATTTTGATGTTGCACTCCACGGCGCTGGCCTTCACCGCGACGGTTCCGGATCTACTGAAAATCGCCCGTGATATAAACTCGGCGACCTATCAGCCCTTTACCGCCTTCGGTATTGCCGCCGTGCTGTACTTAATCATATCGTATGTCCTGATAAGCCTCTTCCGCCGCGCGGAAAGGCGCTGGTTGCAGCATGTTTCCTCTAAATAATTCGAGTAACACGATGTCTGAGAATAAATTAAACGTTATCGATTTGCACAAACGCTACGGCGAACACGAAGTGCTGAAAGGGGTTTCGCTGCAGGCCAACGCCGGGGATGTGATCAGTATTATTGGTTCTTCTGGCTCGGGAAAAAGTACGTTTTTGCGCTGCATAAACTTCCTCGAAAAACCGAGTGAAGGGTCGATTGTGGTCAATGGCCAGAATATTAACCTGGTGCGTGACAAGGACGGTCAGCTAAAAGTGGCGGATAAAAATCAGCTTCGTTTACTGCGTACGCGCCTGACAATGGTGTTTCAGCACTTTAACCTGTGGAGCCACATGACGGTGCTGGAAAACGTCATGGAAGCGCCGATTCAGGTACTGGGCCTGAGCAAACAGGAGTCCCGCGAGCGGGCGATCAAATATCTGGCGAAAGTTGGTATTGATGAGCGCGCCCAGGGGAAATATCCGGTGCATCTTTCCGGCGGTCAGCAGCAGCGTGTGTCGATTGCGCGCGCGTTGGCGATGGAGCCGGAGGTGTTGCTCTTTGACGAACCGACCTCGGCGCTGGATCCTGAACTGGTGGGCGAAGTGCTGCGTATCATGCAGCAACTGGCAGAAGAGGGAAAAACGATGGTGGTGGTGACGCACGAAATGGGCTTTGCCCGCCATGTCTCCAGCCACGTTATTTTCCTGCATCAGGGGAAAATCGAAGAAGAGGGCAATCCGGAGCAACTCTTTGGCAATCCGCAAAGTCCACGTCTGCAACAGTTCCTGAAAGGATCGCTGAAGTAACATTTCTCTGTTGGCGTGGTGTTTTCAGCTAATAGTCCTGATAAGCGCAGCGCCTCAGGCTAACATTCAATGCCGGATGGGGGCGTAAACGCCTTATCCGGCCTACAGATCAACAAACGCCTCTGCCTCCAGACGGTATCCCCAGTCATCATAGTGGATACCGTTGACCTCAAACGCTTTCTCCAGTACCTGCGTACGCACAAATCCGAGCTTTTCCAGCAGACGAACTGAACCCCGATTCTCGGCGAGCACCCAGGCGTTGATGGCTTTCACACCGGCATCGCAAAAGGCATAGTTGCAGACGGCGCGAACGGCCTCGCTGGCGATACCGCGTCCCTGGGCTGCGGGGATGACGCAATAACCGATATCCGCTTCTTGCGGAAAATGATGGCTAACCTGTAAGCCAATGTCGCCCAGCGGTGTGGCATCGTGATGCTGGCGGATCACGAAGGTGTGTTTTGAGGTAAGGCGACGTGCAAACAATAAGCGTGTTTCGCGTTCGGGGCAGAGGTTGCCCATAAAACGCATGACGTCCGGATTTTCACGAAGCGCGAGGAAAAAGGGCCAGTCTGTGGGTTGAAACGGGGAAAGCGTCAGTCGTTCAGTGGTGAGTCGTGCCATAAAATCGCCATTCCGGGAGCCAGTGAGACTACCTTACCACCGGAATAGCGAGGGTGAACAGGGAAGACGTTAACGAACAACATCCGCCAGCGCTTCTTCAAGATCGTACCAACGGAAGGGAAATCCGGCGGCTTCCAGTCGTTTTGGCAGGGCGCGCTGCCCACCCAGCACCAGAACGGACGACTCGCCCATCAGCAGGCGAATCACCGTGGCCGGTACGCGAAGAATCGCAGGTCGCTGCAGGGCATGTCCTAGCGCATGAGCAAACTGTTCATTGCGTACCGGGTAGGGTGAGACCATGTTGAACGGCCCACGCAGATCGTTATCCAGCAGCCAGAGGATCGCATTGACCATGTCATCAATGTGGATCCAGGCCAGATACTGGCGACCGCTGCCGATTGGGCCACCGAGGCCCAGGCGAAAGGGCGGTATCATTTTGGCGAGGATCCCGCCTTTTGGCGCCAGCACCACGCCGGTACGCAGCAGGCACACGCGCGTTCTGTCGCTTTGCGCCTCACAGGCAATTTGCTCCCAGCGCGCGCAAAGCTTATGGGTGAATTCGTTATGCGGCGGCTCTTCCTCGGTGACAACCACTTCACCCAGATCACCGTAATAACCGGCGGCAGAACCTGAAATCAGGACCGACGGCGGCGTTTCACTGGCGTTAATGAGGTCCGCCAGTTTCTGGGTGATGCGCCAGCGGCTCTGGCACAGGCGATCTTTTTGCTCTGTCGTCCAGCGCTTGTCAGCAATGGGTTCACCGGCCAGGTTAATCACCGCATCGATGTCGTCGAGATTGTGCTTATCGTCCAGCGAGTTCCACAGGGTGACCCGATCATTAAGTTTTTTGCGGGCGTCATCGGGGCGGCGGGTCAGTACCGTCACCTGATGGCCCAGTTCCTGCAGGCGCGGGACCAGGTGTCCTCCGATAAGGCCAGTCCCTCCAGTTACCAGTATCTTCATGCAGCCTCCCGTGAAAGCGGTTAGCGCTGCCAGCTCAACGTCATGGAGACAGAATCGGCATAACGCAACGCGTGTAGTTTGTCGACTTCCACTTCAGCATAAGTGACCCAGTGGTGTTCGCGTGCGATATCGAGCACATCCTGGGTTAATTTTTCTAACAATGAGAAGCGGTTGTTCTCAACGTGCAGGATGATATTTTTGGTGATCGTGCGGTAGTTCAGCGCATCATTGATGTCTTCGCTGACGCGGGCTTTGTCTGCCGGATAGTGAATCGCAACGTTGATGACAATGTCCTGTCGGTTATTGATCTCTTCCTCTTTGATACCGATGAAAGTGCGTAAACGAAGGTTTTTTATACGAATAATAGCGTCATGATGTGACATTGCAGGTCTCCTCCATGTATGAACTCTCGCATGATACACGAGAACCCGGCCATGTTATTCTTTTGCACTCGCAGGATCCTGGTGCGCCCGCATCATCGCGCGTTCCGTGGCGGGTCGACTGCGAATGCGGTCAAACCAATTCTTCACAGCGGGAAACATGTCAAGGTCGACGCGCTGACGCTGCCAGGCGTTCACCCACGGCCAGCAGGCAATGTCGGCGATGCTGTAATGTTCACCGCCCAGCCACGGCGACGTTTCCAGCCGTTTATTGAGGACGTTATACAGCCGCTGTGTCTCCACCTGATAGCGTTCGATGGCGTAGGGGATGGCCTGCGGGGCGAAATGGTTGAAATGGTGATTCTGACCGAGCATCGGTCCCAGTCCGCCCACCTGCCAGAATAGCCATTGCAATGTGGTATGGCGCTCGCGCAATTCGCCGCTAAGCAACAGGCCGCTCTTTTCCGCCAGATAGATCAAAATGGCGCCGGACTCAAACAGGCTGAGCGGTGTGCCGCCATCGATCGGGGCATGATCGACGATGGTGGGGATTTTATTGTTGGGTGAAATGGCCAGGAAATCAGGGCGAAACTGATTTCCCTTACTGATATCCACCTTAATGAGTCGGTAGTCCAGTGCAGCCTCTTCAAGGAAGATCGTAATCTTGTGCCCATTGGGTGTCGGGGCATAATAGAGGTCGATCATTTCAGCTCCAGAAAGCATTGAGTGGAATTAGACAACCACAAGTATAGAAAGCCTGTTGCGCTGTGTGAGTTTTCATCAGGTGACAGCAAGCGAAAGACCCTCTATGTTGTGAGAAAAGCCTAATAACGACGAGGATGCTATGAGTAAACCCAACATCACGCTGTGGTCAGACGCGAATTTTTTCTCTCCCTACGTGCTATCTGCCTATGTTGCGTTGCAGGAAAAGGGGCTGCCGTTTAGCCTGAAAACCGTTGACCTGAACAGCGGCGAACATCTACAACCTGGCTGGCAGGGTTTTGCATTGACTCGCCGTGTGCCGTTGCTGGAAATCGATGGCTTTGAGCTGAGCGAGTCCTCCGCGATAGCTGAATATCTGGAAGACAGTTTTGCGCCACCCACCTGGGAACGAATCTATCCCCACGACCTGCAAAAGCGCGCGCGCGCGAGGCAGATTCAGGCATGGTTGCGCAGTGATTTAATGCCCATTCGAGAAGAGCGTCCGACGGATGTCGTTTTCGGAGGGGTAAAAAAAGGGCCGCTGAGCGACGCGGGGAAAGTCAGCGCGGAAAAACTGTTCGCCACGGCGGGGAATCTGCTGGCACACGACATGCCAAATCTTTTCGGAGAATGGTGTCTGG
Organism: Citrobacter sp. T1.2D-1; assembly: GCF_950098555.1. Taxonomy (NCBI): domain Bacteria; kingdom Pseudomonadati; phylum Pseudomonadota; class Gammaproteobacteria; order Enterobacterales; family Enterobacteriaceae; genus Citrobacter; species Citrobacter sp. T1.2D-1. The sequence continues at coordinate 214,878 of NZ_CATNHH010000067.1, read as the reverse complement.
CCGATACCGATTTAGCCCTGATGCTCAACCGTCTGGTCCTCAATGGCGATGAGGTCCCTGAACGACTGGCGGAATATGCAGCATTTCAGTGGCAACGCGCATCTGTCCAGCGTTATATTGCGCTTTCCGCGAAGCGTTCAGGCTGATAAAGCGTCTACAATCCAGTATCATAATGTGGTTTTTGATGACACGGAGTATGTGATGAAACTGATGTTTGCATCCGACATTCACGGGTCCTTGCCTGCCACAGAACGCGTGCTGACGTTGTTTTCCCAGAGTGGCGCACAGTGGCTGGTGATACTGGGAGATGTACTCAACCACGGGCCGCGAAATGCCTTACCCGAAGGCTACGCGCCCGCTCAGGTGGCTGAGCGACTGAACGAACAGGCGGCGCAGATTATTGCGGTACGGGGAAACTGTGATAGCGAAGTGGATCAAATGCTGCTGAAGTTTCCAATGACCGCGCCCTGGCAGCAGGTGCTGTTGGATAATCAGCGGCTGTTTCTGACTCACGGCCATCTCTTTGGGCCGGATAGCCTGCCCGCTTTACGCGCCAGCGATGTCCTGGTGTATGGGCATACGCATCTGCCGGTGGCAGAAAAAAAAGGCGATATTTATCACTTCAACCCGGGTTCAGTAAGCATTCCTAAGGGGGGCTTTCAGGCAAGTTATGGCCTGCTGGACGATAATGTTTTAAGCGTTATCGCACTCAATGATCAAAGTATCATTGCACAGGTTGCGATTAATTCGTAATTTACCCCCACATATGTAAATGCGCCGTAAGAGCGCCAGAAAAAGAAGGTTTCCTGATGGTGGAACAGCGTCGTTTGGCAAGTACGGAATGGGTGGATATTGTGAATGAAGACAACGAAGTCATTGCACAATCCAGCCGGGAACAGATGCGAGCGCAGGGCCTGCGTCATCGTGCGACCTATATTGTCGTACACGACGGGATGGGCAAAATACTGGTGCAGCGTCGTACCGAGACAAAAGACTTTTTACCTGGAATGTTAGATGCCACTGCCGGTGGTGTTGTGCAGGCCGACGAACAACTGCTGGATTCTGCCCGTCGTGAAGCGGAAGAAGAGTTAGGCATTGCCGGCGTGCCATTTGCCGAACACGGTCAGTTCTACTTTGAAGATAAGAACTGTCGCGTCTGGGGGGCGTTGTTCAGTTGTGTGTCGCACGGCCCGTTCGCCTTACAGGAAGAAGAGGTCAGCGAAGTGTGCTGGCTGACGCCAGAAGAAATTACCGCTCGCTGCGATGAGTTCACGCCCGACTCTCTGAAAGCGCTGGCGCTATGGATGACCCGTAACGCCAAAAACGAAGCGGCCAGGTCAGAGTCGCAACAGGAGAAGCAGGAAGAGGCGGAGTAACCGCTCAGCAACTGTCCCTTACGCACAAACTGGAGGCGATCGGTTTTTGATCGCGCCAGTTGCCATCCTCAAACCGTGCCAGTAACGCGCGTCCAGCCTCAATACCAATCTTGCGATGGGGCACAGCCATCGTGGTTAACGGCGGCTGGCAAACCCTGCTCACATCACTATCGCCAAATCCGACTACCGCCAGATCGTCAGGCACTTTGATGCGTCGTCGCTGACACTCATACAGTACGCCACAGGCCAGTTCATCCGACACGCAAACCAGCGCGTCGAGTTCGGGCCAGGCGAGAATAAATTCGGGCAACTGCGAAGCGCCGGTGGAAAAGTTGGGGGGGAGCGCCGCGTTAATCACTCGATTCGGCGACATGTGGTGGCGCAGCATCGCCTTATACCAGCCTTGCAAGTGCTGCTGAAAAATCCACTGTTCCTGATTGGCGCAGAGCAGTCCAATGTTTTGATAGCCGCGTTGAATCAACATTTCGGTGAGTTCAAACATTGCTGCGACGTTATCAATACCAATGTTCATATCAATGGGATCGCTACGAATCGCGCCCATCTCCATGACCGGGATCCTGGCGTTTTTCAGCCAGTTCCGCACGGTGTCGCTGTGCTCGACGCTGAGCAAAATGGCGGCGGCAATATTGGAGGCCAGCAGCGTCTCAAGCAGCGTTTCTTCCTGTTCCAGGCGATGACGGGACTCTGCCAGCATGATCTGGTATCCGGCGGGCTGCAGGACTTCCTGCAATCCAGCGAACATTTCCGAGCAGCCAGCCTCTGAAAGATTTGGCACTACCATCGCAATGGTTCGTGATGACGCAGACGCCAGCGCACTTGCAGCCAGATTGGGCATGTAGCCCAGTTCATGCACTGCAGCGTCTATTTTTTCCCGGAGTTTATCGGAAACCTGTTCAGGCGTGCGCAGTGCACGAGAGACGGTCATGGTGCCGACACCGGCAAGGTGAGCGACATCCGCAATGGTCACCTTGCCTGTACTACGTCGTTTTCGGGTCAGAGACATACACATTCCTGCGCAATTACAATCGGTTGAGCCGCTTTTTATCGTCATTTTTTGCTTCGTATGCAGGGCAAGTATACGCCTTTAATGACTTTCATTGCTGTGATTTTACCCGGCAATTGTATTTTGATAGCGCTATCACATATCTGAACGATATCCCATGATAGCGCTATCTTTGTGAGAATGATCGCAGATAAGGTTTCATGGGTTGAATAAAGTTTGCTCACATTGAGCAAGAAATGAGGAGGGGACGTGCTGAATAAATGGTTAACGGAGTCAACCATCATGCTGCGCGAGAGCGTTGAGGACTGGCAGCAGGCTCTTGCGTGGTGTGCCAGACCTTTGCTTGCTGCCGGGATTATTACACCGGAGTACCTTACCGCCATCGTCGCGCAGCATCATCAACTGGGACCTTACTACGTCCTGGCACCGGGTCTGGCAATGCCGCATGCCAGACCGGAAGAAGGCGCAACAGCATTAGGGCTCTCATTGTTAAAACTGGAGCACGGTGTTTCATTTGGCGCAGGCGAATTTGATCCTGTCGACATTATTATCATGCTCGCGGCGCCGGATAAACATAGCCATATTGCCATGATATCCGCACTGGCTGAATTATTTTCAAGCGACGAGGATCTGGTGCGATTACATCAGGCAACAACCCTGGAGGAAATTAAAAAAATCATTTCACGTTTCTGATGTAAGTCATATTGGCATCTTCTAAAACATGACGCGAAAGCGTGATGCGGACGTACTCTACTTAAAAAAGGGGATAACAATGAAAATTCTGGCAATTTGTGGTTCTGGCCTGGGCAGCAGTTTTATGGTCGAAATGAATATTAAAAAAGTGCTCAAGAAACTTAATATTCAGGCAGATGTTGAACATTCCGATCTCTCCTCCGCCACGCCTGGAGCTGCCGATCTGTTTGTGATGGCAAAAGATATTGCCGCCAGTGCCAGCGTACCGGAAACTCAACTGGTGGTGATTAATAATATTATCGATATCAATGAACTGGAAGCGCAATTGCGCGAATGGTTCGACAAACAATAACTGTAAATGCACACCATCATGCAAACAGCCCGATGGCGGTTGCGCGCTGATGTGCATAAAGCGAGGTGGATATGTTTATCCTTGAAACGCTGAATTTTGTTGTTGATATTCTTAAAGTCCCTTCCGTGCTGGTGGGGTTAATTGCATTAATTGGCCTGGTCGCGCAAAAGAAAGCTTTTTCCGATGTGATAAAAGGGACAATTAAAACGATTCTGGGTTTTATTGTTCTTGGCGGCGGCGCAACGGTGCTGGTGGGATCGTTAAATCCGCTAGGCGGGATGTTTGAGCACGCATTTAATATTCAGGGCATCATTCCTAATAACGAAGCCATTGTCTCTATTGCTCTCGAGAAATATGGCGCCTCAACCGCGCTTATTATGGCGTTCGGGATGGTGGCGAATATTATTGTCGCCCGCTTCACGCGCCTGAAGTATATCTTCCTGACCGGGCATCATACGTTTTATATGGCCTGCATGATCGGCGTTATTCTGACCGTCGCCGGATTCGACGGGATCGGACTCGTCTTTACGGGCTCGCTGATTCTGGGGCTGGTGATGGCTTTTTTCCCCGCGCTGGCGCAGCGGTATATGCGGCGGATCACCGGAAATGATGAGATTGCCTTTGGTCACTTCGGCACTCTGGGATACGTGCTGTCAGGCTGGATCGGCAGCGTCTGCGGCAAAGGTTCCCGTTCGACCGAAGAGATGAACTTACCGAAGAACCTGAGCTTCCTGCGCGACAGTTCAATCTCTATCTCCCTGACCATGATGGTAATCTATCTGATTATGGCGATCAGCGCCGGTCGGGAATATGTCGAAAGTACCTTCAGCGGCGGGCAGAACTATCTGGTTTACGCCATCATCATGGCGATCACCTTTGCCGCCGGGGTGTTCATTATTCTGCAAGGTGTCCGTTTGATTCTGGCGGAAATCGTCCCGGCGTTTACCGGTTTTTCTGAAAAACTGGTGCCTAACGCGCGACCGGCGCTGGACTGCCCGGTGGTCTATCCCTATGCCCCGAATGCGGTACTGATTGGCTTTCTGTTCAGTTTTCTCGGCGGGCTGGTGGGGCTGTTTCTGTTGGGACAGATGAAACTGGTGCTGATCCTGCCAGGCGTTGTCCCACACTTTTTCACTGGCGCAACGGCCGGGGTGTTTGGTAACGCCACCGGTGGGCGTCGCGGGGCCATGATTGGCGCGTTTGCCAATGGCCTGTTAATCACCTTCCTGCCGGTTCTCCTCCTGCCCGTGCTGGGCGCGATTGGTTTTGCCAATACCACTTTCTCGGATGCCGATTTTGGCGTCGTTGGCATTGTGCTCGGCAACCTGGCGCGTTATCTGTCGCCTTTTGCCATCACGGGACTGGTTGTGGCGTTGTTTGCGCTGTTGGTGGCCTGGAACCTGTTCGCGAAAAACCGGACGGTAACGGGTCAGACTAAGGAAAATAATGGAGCCAAATCATGAGTGTGAAGGCGGTAACGCAACTGGCGCGCGAGATTCGCATCGCCACCCTGAAGTCGCTTATTGATCTCGGCTTTGGCCATTTTGGCGGCTGTATGTCGGTGGTGGAAACGCTGGCGGTTTTGTATGGCGAGGTGATGAACATTGACCCTGCCGATCCGGACTGGCCAGAGCGGGACTATTTCGTGTTATCAAAAGGCCATGCCGGACCGGCGCTGTATAGCACGCTGGCGCTGAAAGGTTACTTCCCGGTCGCAGAGTTGAGCACGCTGAACCAGAACGGCACGCGTCTGCCCAGTCACCCGGACAGGCTTAAGACGCGTGGCGTTGATGCGACGACAGGATCGCTGGGGCAGGGCATTTCTATCGCCGGGGGGATGGCGCTGTCGCACAAACTGGCGCAGCGGACTAACCGGGTATTCTGCATTGTGGGTGATGGCGAGCTCAATGAAGGACAGTGCTGGGAAGCGTTCCAGTTTATCGCTCACCATCGGCTGAACAACCTGACGGTCTTCGTTGACTGGAATAAGCAGCAACTGGATGGCGAACTGGATGACATCATCCACCCGTTTTGTCTTGAAGATAAATTTCGTGCGTTTGGTTTTGAGGCGTTCACGGTGAAAGGGGATGATATCCCCGGCCTGCTGGCGGTGGTCCAACCGGTTCTGGATAACCAGGCACGTCCACGCGTTGTGATTCTTGACAGCGTCAAAGGGCAGGGGGTGCCGTATCTGGAGCAATTAACCAACTCACATCACCTGCGCCTGACGGATGAGACCAGACATGCGCTGAACGATAATCTTCGCCAACTGGAGGCTACGCATGATTAAGCTCGCGCCCGCAGGACAAAAAGACAGTGTGGAGATGCGCAAGGTTTATGCCGGTTTTGTCGCGAAAGAAGTGGCGGCGGGAAGCCCGATCATTGCGCTGGAAGCGGATTTGATGAGCTCCATGGCGATGGACGGCGTGGCGCGCGAGTATCCGCAGCATGTCATTAATTGCGGCATCATGGAGGCGAACGTTATTGGTACTGCGGCAGGGCTGGCACTGACCGGACGCAAGCCGTTTGTGCATACCTTTACGGCGTTCGCCAGTCGCCGCTGTTTCGATCAACTGTTTATGTCGCTCGATTATCAGCGGAGTAACGTCAAAGTCATCGCCTCCGATGCCGGCGTGACCGCCTGTCATAACGGCGGGACGCACATGTCTTTCGAAGATATGGGCATCGTTCGCGGGCTGGCGCATTCGGTGGTGCTGGAGGTTACTGATGCCGTCATGTTTGACGATATCTTACGCCAACTGATTGACCTCGACGGGTTCTACTGGGTGCGCACCATCCGTAAACAGGCACCGAGTATTTACGCCCCGGGATCGACCTTTACGCTGGGGAAAGGAAATGTGTTGCGGGAAGGCAATGATGTCACCCTGATTGCCAATGGGATTATGGTGGCTGAAGCGCTGGAAGCGGCACGACAGCTGGAGCGGATGGGGGTCAGTACGGCCGTCATCGACATGTTCACCCTCAAGCCTGTCGATCGCATGCTGGTGAAGAACTATGCCGAAAAAACGGGGCGGATTGTGACCTGTGAAAATCACAGTATCCATAACGGGCTGGGATCGGCGGTAGCGGAAGTGCTGGTAGAAACCTGCCCGGTTCCGATGCGGCGGGTTGGCGTCAGGGAACGCTATGGACAGGTCGGCACCCAGGACTTCTTGCAGGAAGAGTATGGACTCACCGCGGCGGCGATTGTGACTGCGGCAAAATCACTGCTTTAGAAAGGAGAAACCGGATGAGCGCTAACGCTTATCCGGCCTACGAGGATAAGAAATATTGTAGGCCGGATAAGACGCGTTAGCGTCGCCATCCGGCATGTTGGATCAATGGTATCCCATAATCTGTGCGCCAATCACCACCATGCTGGACATAATAAACAGCAGTCCCAACAGCGTCGCACCCACTTTCAGCCAGTTACGAAAATCCACCCGACAGACGCCTAACGTCGCCATCAGTGACGCTGAGGTCGGATAGATGATATGGCTAAAGCCATCGCCAAACTGGAACGCCAGCACGGTTACCTGACGATTAACACCTACCAGATCGCCGAGCGGCGCTAACAGCGGCATGGTCAACGCCGCCTGACCGGATCCCGAGGTAACAAAGAAATTGAACACGGCCTGGAAGAGCAGCATAAACCACGCGGCAACGGCGTTATCCAGCCCGCTGATGCCGTTGGCAATGCTGTGCAACAGCGTATTCAGCACGCTCGCGTCACCTGCTTCGCCGTTGCCTACCAGCAGCAATATGCCTTTGGCAAAACCTACCAGCAGGGCAGGGGCAATCATCATGCGTGCACCTTCGGTGAAAGAGGACGCCATAATGTTGACCGTCATGCCGTTAAGGCGAAAAATAACGGCGATAATGCCAATCACCAGGCCCATGGTGAAGAACTGGCTGGCGATTTCTGGAATAAACCACGCGTTGACGATGACGCCCCAGACAACCCATACCATCACGCCGGTCAGAACCAGTAGTACCAGCCAGTCGCCGATCGTGAAGCGTCGCTCGACAACATCATCCTGCTGCTCGCGGAAGAAACGGTCAGATTCATGTACGCGCGACAGAAGCGGGTTCTTTTTCACCCGCGAGGCGTAGGCCAGGGTAAACGTCAGGCCAATCAGCGTTGAAATGACCCATACCACGATACGCAGACCGGAACCGGAGAGGACGGGAACGCCGGCGATACCCTGAGCAACCACCACGCAGAAGGGATTCATCCACGAACTGGCAAAGCCAATTTGTGTTGCAATATAGGTCACCAGCACGGTGGTGATACTGTCATAGCCCAGCCTCACCATCAGCGGCGCGATGATGATCGCAAAGGCGACCGCCTCTTCCCCCATACCGAATACCGCGCCGCCCAGCGAGAAGAGAATAAACAGCACCGGGATAAACAGAACCTCGTTGCCTTTGGTATGGCGGATCAGCGCCAGAATGCCATTATCAATCGTTCCTGTACGCATGACGATGCCAAACGCGCCACCAATCACCAGCATAAACATGATGATGCCAACGGCGGTGCCGAATTTAGAGCCAGAAGTCAGCCCTTCAAACGGGAAGTTCATCAGGCCCGGACTTTCGTCACCGGTGGTAAAGAACTTCACCGGGTGATACTGCGCTTCACCTGCCTCGTTGGTCAGAATGCGAAAGGAGTGCGGGTCGACCACTTTACGGGTTTTTGTCTGACCATCGACCTGGTATTGCACCTCCTGGCTGTCAAACATCCCGACGGGGACAACCCAGGTTGCAAGACTGGTTAAAATGGCGACAAAGAAAATAATCACCAACGTATCGGGCATGGCCCATTTTCTTCTGGTTGGCTGTGTTTCGGTTACTGCAGACATGACAGACTATCCCTGTTGCAAAGCAAAGAGGCTAAGTATGCAAACAGGCGAATGGTTATTCATTGATACAGCGCAGTTAAGCCAAAAAATCAGATTTTGCAACGCTGAAAGGACGGAAATAAAAAATCCGGAAATCGTTGAAATTTCCGGATGTTGACTGGGCTCGTGAGAGCCCAGGGGAGGCAGTTTACTGCTGCTGCTGTGAAGACTGAATCGCGGTCAGAGCGATGGTGTAGACGATATCGTCAACCAGCGCGCCACGGGACAGGTCGTTCACCGGCTTGCGCATACCCTGCAGCATCGGCCCGATGGAGATCAGGTCGGCTGAACGCTGTACCGCTTTGTAGGTGGTGTTACCGGTGTTCAGATCCGGGAAGATGAACACGGTAGCGCGACCGGCAACCGGAGAGTTCGGCGCTTTGGATTTCGCGACATCAGCCATCACGGCGGCATCGTACTGCAGCGGACCGTCGATCATCAGGTCAGGACGTTTTTCCTGCGCCAGACGAGTCGCTTCACGCACTTTTTCTACGTCGCTACCCGCGCCAGAGGTGCCGGTGGAGTAGGAGAGCATTGCGACGCGCGGTTCGATACCAAAGGCAATTGCGGAATCGGCGGACTGGATTGCGATCTCAGCCAGCTGTTCAGCGGTCGGATCCGGGTTGATCGCGCAGTCGCCGTAAACGTAAACCTGTTCCGGCAGCAGCATGAAGAATACGGAGGAAACCAGTGAACTGCCCGGCGCCGTTTTGATCAGCTGCAGCGGCGGACGAATAGTATTAGCCGTGGTGTGAACGGCACCGGATACCAGACCGTCAACTTCGTCTTGTTCCAGCATCAGCGTACCGAGAACCACGTTGTCTTCCAGCTGTTCGCGGGCAACGGTTTCGGTCATGCCTTTGCTCTTACGCAGTTCAACCAGACGTGCGACATAGCTATCGCGGACCACTTCCGGATCAACGATTTCGATGCCAGCGCCGAGTTCAACGCCCTGAGACGCCGCAACGCGGTTGATCTCTTCCGGATTACCCAGCAGCACGCAGGTTGCGATACCACGTTCAGCACAAATGGCTGCCGCTTTCACGGTACGCGGTTCGTCGCCTTCCGGCAGCACAACACGTTTACCGGCTTTACGCGCCAGTTCGGTCAACTGATAGCGGAAAGCTGGCGGAGACAGACGACGGCTACGCTCAGAGGTCGCGGTCAGAGACTCGATCCAGTCAGCGTTGATGTAGTTCGCCACGTACTCCTGAACTTTCTCGATACGTGCGTGATCGTCAACCGGCACTTCCAGGTTGAAGCTCTGCAGGCTCAGAGAGGTCTGCCAGGTATTGGTGTTCACCATGAATACCGGCAGGCCGGTCGCGAAAGCGCGTTCGCACAGTTTAGAGATGCGCGCGTCCATTTCGTAACCACCGGTCAGCAGCAGGGCGCCGATTTCTACGCCGTTCATCGCGGCCAGACAAGCGGCAACCAGCACGTCCGGACGGTCAGCGGAGGTGACCAGCAGGGAACCGGCACGGAAGTGTTCCAGCATGTGCGGAATGCTGCGCGCACAGAAGGTGACAGACTTCACGCGACGCGTGTTGATGTCGCCTTCGTTAACGATGGTGGCATTCAGGTGACGCGCCATGTCGATAGCACGGGTAGCGATCAGATCAAAGCTCCACGGCACTGCGCCGAGAACCGGCATCGGGCTGCTTGCGGTGAGCTGCGCCGGATCAACTTTCACGACCTGCGCTTTGGAAGAGTCGTCGAAAATCTCGGACAGATCCGGGCGAGTACGACCCTGTTCATCAACCGGGGCGTTCAGTTTGTTAACGATAACGCCGGTGATGTTGGTATTTTTTGTGCCGCCGAAGCTGCTGCGAGTCAGTTCAATACGCTCGTTCAGCTGTTCTGGCGTATCGGTGCCCTGAGACATCACGAAGACGATTTCTGCATTCAGCGTTTTAGCGATTTCGTAGTTCAGAGACTGCGCAAACTGGTGTTTACGGGTTGGGACCAGGCCTTCAACCAGTACCACTTCTGCGTCTTTGGTGTTCGCGTGGTAGTTCGCGATGATCTCTTCCATCAGCACATCTTTCTGATTGCTGGACAGCAGAGACTCAACGTGGCTCATCTTCAGCGGTTCAGCCGCTGTGACAGAGGAGTTTGCACGAACGATAGCGGTGGTCTGGTCTGGCGCATCGCCACCGGCGCGTGGCTGGGCGATTGGCTTAAAGACACTCAGACGAACGCCTTTGCGTTCCATAGCGCGGATGACGCCGAGGCTGACGCTGGTCAGGCCGACGCTGGTTCCGGTAGGGATCAGCATAATAATACGGGACACGGTTTATCCTCTTTCGTTACCGCCCGTTGGGCGGGTTACAAAACAGCACCGCCAGCTTAGCTGGCGGTGTGAAATCAGGCAGTCAGACGGCACGCGTCTTGCGCGATAACCAGTTCTTCGTTGGTTGGGATCACCACCGCAGGACGGGTACCTTCCTTGTTGATGAAACCAGACTTGCCGAAACGCGCAGCCAGGTTACGTTCATGATCAACTTCAAAGCCCAGCACGCCCAGTTTACCCAGAGACAGCTCGCGAACCATGGCCGCGTTCTCACCAATACCGCCGGTGAAGACAACCGCGTCCAGACGACCGTCCATCAGCGCCGTGTAGGAACCGATGTACTTCGCCAGACGGTGGCAGTAAACGTCCATTGCACGTTTCGCGTCTTCTTTGGTGGTGTAGTTGTCTTCAACGTAACGGCAGTCGCTGGTGACTTCGGTCAGACCCAGCAGGCCAGACTCTTTGGTCAGCATTTTGTTGATCTGATCAACGCTCATGCCCAGCGTGTCGTGCAGGTGGAAAATGATTGCCGGGTCGATATCACCAGAACGGGTACCCATTACCAGACCTTCCAGCGGGGTCAGACCCATAGAGGTATCAACACATTTACCGTTGCGGATAGCCGAAACAGAACCACCGTTGCCCAAGTGGCAAGTGATGATGTTCAGTTCGTCTACCGGTTTGTTCAGCATTTTTGCCGCTTCCTGAGTGACGAAGAAGTGGCTGGTACCGTGCGCGCCATAACGACGAACGCCGTGTTCTTTGTACAGGCTGTACGGCAGGGCATAGAGGTAAGACTCTTCCGGCATAGTCTGATGGAACGCGGTGTCAAACACAGCTACGTTTTTGTCTTTTAACTGCGGGAAGGATTTCAGCGCTTCTGCGATCCCGATCAGGTGAGCCGGGTTGTGCAGCGGTGCGAAAGAGGCAGAATCTTTGATGCCCTGAATAACAGAGTCATCGATAACCACGGAGCTGGTATACTTCTCGCCGCCGTGTACGATACGGTGACCGATTGCAGTCAACTGCGCAGACAGTTCTGGTTTTTGTGCCAGAATAGTATTAACGATAAAGTTCAGCGCTTCACTGTGAGCGGCGCCTGCACCTAAAGCCGCTTCTTGTTTACCGCCGTCCATTTTCCATTTGATACGTGCTTCTGGGAGATGGAAACATTCGGCTAAACCAGAAAGGTACTCTTCACCGTTAACTGCATCGATGATTGCAAATTTCAGTGAGGAGCTACCGCAGTTCAGAACCAGTACTAACTTACTCGACATGGAAGTACCTATTATTGATACGTGGCTAAAAAAACGTCAGGGAGCCATAGAGCGTAGCGCAGTGTGACGCTGACATTTATGATTAACATCATGCCAGTTGTCTTTTTTGGCATGATGGAAGAAATACCTTTGAGTCTATGCCATTTTGCGTATTTTTCAGCCAATGGCATACTATATGTAAATTTGACGACTCAATGATTTTGGACTACAGGCCATTTACAGGCCGCTACAGGATACCCGATAGTGGGTATCAATGACAAAATGTTTTGAACGTTGTCCCGCATAGTTGTTGTTTTGCACAAATATTTGAATTTTTATATGTGAAGTTGAGGTAAGCCATGTCGACGCCGGATCATCGCTCCGTAAATTTTTTTAGCCTTTTTCGTCGGGGGCAACATTACTCAAAGACGTGGCCAATGGAAAAGCGCCTTGCACCCGTCTTTGTTGAGAATCGCGTGATACGGATGACGCGTTACGCGATCCGCTTTATGCCGCCGATCGCCATCTTTACCCTGTGCTGGCAGATAGCACTGGGCGGCCAGTTAGGGCCTGCCGTCGCCACCGCGTTGTTCGCGCTCAGCCTGCCGATGCAGGGGCTGTGGTGGTTAGGAAAACGTTCCGTCACGCCACTGCCGCCCTCTATTCTGAACTGGTTTTATGAAGTCAGAGGCAAATTACAGGAAGCAGGGCAAGCGCTCTCCCCGGTTGAAGGAAAGCCGGATTACCAGGCGTTAGCTGACACGCTTAAGCGTGCCTTCAAACAACTCGATAAAACTTTCCTTGATGATTTGTAATTGACCCCGGATTACGCATATAAAAGAAGGCATATTGATGCCTTCTTTTTTTTCACTTTTTTCACCGTAGTAGAGTGATACAGGAGTCCCAAATGGAAATGACCAACGCTCAACGTCTTATTTTGTCTAATCAATACAAAATGATGACTATGCTCGATCCGACTAACGCCGAGCGCTATCGTCGTCTGCAGACGATTATTGAACGCGGTTACGGTCTGCAAATGCGCGAACTGGATCGGGAATTTGGCGAGCTGAAAGAGGAAACCTGTCGTACGGTTATCGACATCATGGAGATGTATCATGCCCTGCACGTCTCATGGGCCAATCTGAAAGATGCGCAAAGTATTGATGAGCGTCGGGTGACTTTCCTGGGTTTTGATGCCGCAACGGAAGCGCGCTACCTCGGCTACGTTCGCTTTATGGTGAATGTGGAAGGCCGTTACACCCATTTTGATGCCGGCACACACGGTTTCAACGCCCAGACCCCTATGTGGGAAAAATATCAGCGGATGTTAAGCGCATGGCATGCCTGCCCGCGTCAGTACCATTTGAGCGCCAACGAAATCAACCAAATCATCAATGCCTGAGGAGGTGAACGTGCAGTGCAAAGGCTTTCTGTTTGACCTGGATGGAACTCTGGTTGACTCTTTACCCGCAGTGGAACGCGCATGGTGTAACTGGGCCGATCGTTTTGGGTTGACGCATGACGACGTATTGAGTTTTGTTCATGGCAAGCAGGCGATCACCTCTTTGCGTCACTTTATGGCGGGCAAACCTGAGGCGGAGATCGCCGCTGAATTTACGCGTCTGGAGCGAATTGAAGCGACAGAAACGGCGGGCATCACTGCGCTGCCCGGTGCGGTTGCACTGCTCAACCATCTGAACAAGGCCGGGATTCCGTGGGCGATTGTGACCTCCGGGTCAATGCCGGTTGCTCGTGCGCGTCATCAGGTGGCCAATCTGCCGGCACCGGAGGTTTTCGTTACCGCTGAGCGGGTCAAACGCGGTAAGCCTGAACCGGATGCCTACCTGTTGGGGGCGCAGTTGCTGGGGTTAGCGCCGCACGAATGCGTGGTGGTGGAAGATGCTCCTGCAGGTGTGCTCTCGGGATTGGCTGCAGGTTGCCATGTTATCGCGGTAAATGCCCCGGCGGACACGCCGCGTCTGGATGAGGTCGATTTCGCGCTGACCAGTCTGGAGCAGCTTTCGGTGACCAAACAACCGAACGGTGATGTGGTCGTATTAAGAAATACCTGATCATGATTTAGCCCCGATTTGTCGGGGCTTTTTTATGGCAGAATCACTCCATCTTCTCATCTGACAAGGATAGGTTGTGAACGGTGAATTGATCTGGGTTCTCTCGCTGTTGGCGATTGCCGTTATTTTGTTTGCGACGGGCAGAGTGCGTATGGACGCGGTAGCTCTGTTGGTCATCGTAGCCTTTGTTCTGAGTGGAACATTGAGTCTTACCGAAGCCTTTTCTGGCTTCAGCGACCCTAACGTGGTGTTGATTGCCGCGCTGTTTATCATCGGCGACGGACTGGTGCGTACCGGTGTGGCGACCGTCATGGGCACCTGGCTGGTGAAAATGGCGGGCAGTAGCGAAGTTAAGATGCTGGTCCTGCTGATGCTGACCGTTGCCGGACTGGGCGCGTTTATGAGTTCAACTGGTGTTGTCGCTATCTTTATCCCCGTGGTACTCAGCGTCTCGATGCGTATGCAAACCTCGCCATCGCGCCTGATGATGCCACTGAGTTTCGCAGGGCTTATCAGCGGCATGATGACGCTGGTGGCCACCTCGCCAAACCTGGTGGTTAACAGTGAATTGCTGCGTGAAGGCCATGCTGGTTTCAGTTTCTTCAGCGTTACACCTATCGGTCTGGTCGTGCTGGTGCTGGGCATTATCTATATGCTGCTGATGCGTTTTATGCTCAAAGGCGACAATCCGCAACAGCAACGGGATGGCTGGAAGCGTCGTACCTTCCGCGATTTGATCAAAGAATATCGCCTGACCGGGCGTGCGCGTCGACTGGCGATTCGTCCGGGGTCGCCGATGATCGGTCAGCGCCTCGACGATCTCAAACTGCGCGAGCGCTATGGCGCCAACGTGATCGGTGTTGAACGCTGGCGGCGTTTTCGGCGGGTGATTGTGAATGTGAACGGGGTTTCGGAGTTTCGCGCCCGCGACGTATTGTTGATTGATATGTCTGCCGCCGATGTCGATCTCCGTGAATTCTGTAGCGAGCAATTGCTGGAGCCGATGGTGCTGCGCGGGGAATATTTCTCCGATCAGGCGCTGGATGTGGGAATGGCGGAAATTTCGCTGATCCCGGAATCGGAGCTGATTGGCAAGTCGGTGCGGGAAATTGGTTTTCGTACCCGTTACGGGCTGAACGTGGTTGGTCTGAAACGCGACGGCGTGGCGATCGAGGGCTCGCTTGCCGATGAGCCGCTGCTGATGGGCGATATCATCCTGGTCGTCGGTAACTGGAAGCTGATCGGTATGCTGGCGAAGCAGGGGCGAGATTTTGTTGCGCTTAACCTGCCGGAAGAGGTGAGCGAGGCTTCACCTGCGCACAGCCAGGCCCCGCACGCTATTTTCTGTCTGGTTCTGATGGTCGCGCTGATGCTGACCGACGAAATTCCTAATACCGTTGCGGCAATTGTTGCCTGTCTGCTGATGGGGAAATTCCGCTGCATTGACGCCGAAAGCGCGTACAAAGCGATTCACTGGCCAAGTATCATTTTGATCGTCGGCATGATGCCTTTTGCGCTGGCGTTGCAAAAGACCGGCGGTGTGGATCTGGCGGTGAAAGGGTTGATGGACGTCGGCGGCGGCTATGGGCCGTACATGATGTTGGGTTGTTTGTTTGTGCTGTGTGCGACCATTGGCCTGTTTATCTCAAATACCGCAACGGCGGTATTAATGGCGCCGATTGCCCTGGCGGCGGCGAAATCGATGGGCGTTTCCCCTTATCCATTTGCGATGGTGATTGCGATGGCGGCGTCAGCGGCCTTTATGACGCCGGTTTCATCACCGGTCAACACGCTGGTGTTAGGGCCGGGGAATTACAGCTTTAGCGATTTTTTGAAGCTGGGCGTTCCGTTCACCCTCATCGTGATGGCGGTATGCGTGGTGATGATCCCAATGTTGTTCCCGTTTTAATATTGTGCCGCATTGCCGGATGGTGCAAACGCGCATCCGGCAAACGATTACAGCGGAGAATCCTGGCTAATTTCATCAAGAGAAAGGTGGAAGCTGGGGACAAAGACCTCCATGAAATAGTCCATCTCCGGGCTCCGGCGTGATTCCAGCGTTTTTTCCAGCCGCGTCTTCGCCAGCAGGAATTCATTATTTCCCGCCGACAACTCTTCCAGACACTTCAGATACGCACACAGCGCGTCGGCCTGTTTCACAATTGATTTTTCTTCTTCGCTATATGCATGCTCATCAATCAGCGGCGCAAAAATATCCCGCAATTCATCGGGCACCATATCGACCAGTTTCTGCTGAGCGATTTTCTCAATAGCCTTATATTCCTGGGCGATTTGCGAATTGAAATATTTCACCGGTGTGGGCAGATCGCCGGTCAGCACTTCTGAAGCGTCGTGATACATCGCCAGTAACGCAATGCGCTCGGCATTAACCTGACCGGCAAATTTCCGGTTTTTGATTGCCGCCAGCGCATGGGCCACCATCGCGACCTGGAGGCTATGCTCAGAGACGTTTTCTGTGCGCACATTGCGCATTAAAGGCCAGCGGTTAATGAGTTTGAGGCGGGAGAGATGGGCAAAAAAATGACTCTGCTTCATAGTGACCTTTTCATGATAACAACCTGGAGGTCATTGTGCGCAGAGAAGGCCGCCGGATGCAAATACTCGTCATACTTCACGTTGCATGTGCGTTGGCTTTCGAGTTACTCGTCTCATCCATGAGACTCGCCCTTCCGGGCCGTCGCTCCGCGACGTTCAAATCTGTTCCTGACAGATTTGTCATTCACCCCAGTCACTTACTCGTGTAAGCTCCTGGGGATTCATTGCGTCGCCGCGTTACTCGACCAATGGTCTCGCCCCTTCGGGGCCAGCGCTTACGCTGTTCAAAAACACCTATGGTGTTTTTGTCCTGCAACGCGAATTATGTAGAGTATTCTGGCGGTTGATTTTCAGATTACAACTGCCGATATCCCGACAGGAAACGACTAAATTTGCTCAGCGACATTTCGATATCGTCAATGCGGGGCAGGGTGACGATACGCACATGGTCTGGCCACGGCCAGTTAAACGCCGTGCCCTGAACCAGCAGGACTTTTTCCTGTAACAGGAAATCGAGCACCATTTTCTGGTCGTCGTGAATATTGAAACGTTTGGCGTCAATTTTCGGGAACATATACAGCGCACCGCGCGGCTTCACGCAGGAGACGCCCGGAATATCGTTGATCAATTCCCAGGCGCGGTTGCGCTGCTCATACAGACGTCCACCGGGCATGATAAATTCACTGATGCTTTGGTAACCGCCCAGCGCCGTCTGAATCGCGTGCTGCGCCGGCACGTTGGCACAAAGACGCATCGATGCCAGCATCTCCAGCCCTTCGATATAACCTTTCGCATGCTTCTTCGGACCGTTGAGAACCATCCAGCCCTGACGGAATCCGGCCACGCGATAGGTTTTGGACAGGCCGTTAAACGTGATGGTCAGCAGGTCTGGCGCCATCGCGGCAATGGAATGGTGCTCGGCGTCGTCATACAGGATTTTATCGTAGATCTCATCGGCAAAGATGATGAGGTTATTCTGCCGCGCGATCTCGACTATCTCCATCAACAGTTCTTTGGAATAGACCGCACCGGTCGGGTTGTTTGGGTTAATAATGACGATCCCACGGGTACGCGGCGTGATTTTTGCGCGGATGTCGTCAAGGTCCGGGAACCAGTCGGACGACTCATCACACAGATAATGCACTGCATTCCCACCGGAGAGCGCGACGGCCGCCGTCCACAGCGGGTAATCCGGCGCGGGCACCAGCATTTCGTCCCCACTGTTCAGCAATGCCTGCATTGCCTGCACAATCAGTTCCGAAACGCCATTGCCGATATAGATATCTTCGACGGTGACGTCACGCATACCACGAGCCTGATAATGCTGCATGATGGCTTTACGTGCGGAATAGAGGCCTTTCGAATCGGAATAACCCTGCGCGGTAGGCAAATTACGAATGACGTCCACCAGAATCTCATCGGGGGCATCAAAGCCAAAGGGGGCGGGGTTACCAATGTTCAGTTTCAGGACTTTATTGCCTTCTTCTTCAAGGCGTTTCGCTTCCTTCAGAACAGGACCGCGGATGTCATAACAGACGTTATCTAATTTGCTGGATTTCTCAATGGGGGACATGAATCTTGACCTTTATGCTGTTATCACCACTTCCTGCCGTGGAAGTCAGTTTGAAACAATGTACTCCCACGGCGGGGCGTTTTGAAGGCTTTGCAGAAGAAGATTTTGCTGAATGGTTAAGCGCTATTGTGCTGTTATCGACTGGTTTTCAGCGGTTTTTCAGAGTCAAAAATAGCTGTTGTTGTGTTTTTTAGCATGATATTTCAGAGTTTTTGCTTATGGTTGGCGTATTCTCTTGCCGGGAAAAGGTTCTGCGCTCGTGAAATTTCGGGGTAACGCTTACGTCATTTAATAATTCGTAAATACTGAAAGATTAACTGTCGGCTGTGTTATCGGGATGTACGGGAACCCTGATGGTGTAAATCTAATGTTAAGCAGGATTTATGAATGACCTTGGATCTCATTAATTATTATTTAATAATTAAAAAGGCTTTACGTAAGTCGGGAATAATAGCAGCCTGGTTTGAGAAACATAACAAAACTTTGCATCAGATTATTCGTATTAAGGCTTATAAATAAAAAGGTTTTAGGTTAAGATACGCATGAGGAAATGACATGTGGTCGCGTGATTTGTTAATATCCCGAATGGGGTTTTGCGGCTAACTTACTGCCATGTATGCTTATTTCTCGTTGATGTATGCTCAGTTCCATTCTTTACATTTACACTTTTACATCCAGACAATGGCAGAAATCTGCATACACTTTAATAGGTCAGCCCGTTCTTAACGAAATAACCTGAGTGATCGCGTAAGGTATTATTACGTAAGAAAGGGAGTAGCATTTCGCCAGTCTCATGATATACCTATTTACTTTCACCTGCTGTCAGCGGGTGACTCTGCTAAGGAAGCGCATTACAAAGGGAATTGCTTGATTTTGTATGCACAGCATTAACAAGCTCAGTATGAGCCGCCAGTAAGTGAAAAATTATGATAAATGCAAATCGTCCGATAATTAACCTCGACCTCGATCTGCTGAGAACATTTGTTGCTGTTGCCGATCTGAACACATTTGCAGCAGCGGCTGCAGCGGTGTGTCGTACTCAGTCTGCGGTGAGCCAACAGATGCAGCGCCTCGAGCAGCTCGTGGGAAAAGAACTCTTCGCTCGTCACGGTCGTAACAAACTGTTGACTGAACACGGCATTCAGCTTCTGGGTTACGCCAGAAAAATTTTACGTTTCAATGATGAGGCTTGCTCATCATTGATGTTCAGCAATCTTCAGGGAGTATTAACTATCGGGGCTTCTGATGAATCCGCCGATACGATACTGCCTTTTCTTCTGAATCGCATTAGTTCGGTTTATCCGAAACTTGCGCTGGATGTCAGGGTGAAGCGAAATGCCTTCATGCTCGACATGCTGAAATCGCAAGAGGTGGATCTGATCGTCACCACCAATCGTCCAGGATCGTTTGAAAGCCTGACGCTGCGTACCTCACCGACGCACTGGTACTGTGCCGCAGAGTATGTGCTGCAAAAGGGCGAACCGGTTCCGCTGGTGTTATTGGACGATCCCAGTCCGTTCCGTGATGTGGTCCTTGCCACCCTGAATGCGGCGAATATCCCCTGGCGACTGGCTTATGTCGCGTCGACACTGCCGGCGGTACGCGCGGCGGTGAAGGCCGGTCTCGGCGTGACGGCGCGCCCGGTAGAAATGATGAGCCCGGACCTGCGCGTGCTGGGGGCAGTTGACGGATTACCCCCGTTGCCGGACACCGAATACCTGCTCTGCCGTGACCCGGCGTCGAAGAACGATCTGGCGCAGGTCATCTATCAGGCGATGGATACCTGGCAGAATCCGTGGCAGTACAGTCCGATTACCCCGGAAGGGGGAGATGATTCCGTGCTGGTCGAAGGAGACTATGAGTAACGGATCACAAAAAAGTCATTAAAAAATGTAAGTGTAAAAAAGAGCCACTGGTGATTAAAAAACATCCAGTGGTTCTTTTTTTGTACTAATATCCTTAACGGACGGGTGGGAAAAGGTAAAAATCCTCATAAATCAGCGAGTAGACGTTGCGATAAAAAAACGCGTAAAAAATAAGCAAAATTCGCAACTCAACGCTCTCATGTTAAAAAACGAGAGAAATTGTTGCTGTTTTTTGGGGTGGATTAACAAAAGCGTGTCACAGATCAAGAAAATACTCCTTTTTAGGGGAAGGCTTTTGGATCAATTCCTGTCAAAATAGGCGCGATTTTTCCTACTTACTTCACAACGGACACGATTCAACAACATCCCTTTTTAGCCTGTGAACCGATCAACACGGTGCTAAAGCGCATTAAATGTTAAGGGTGTTGTTATCATGTAAATTAATGTGAGGAAACTTTTGTCAAAGTTGACAAAAGGTTATAGAAAGGAGTAAAAAACCCCATCAATTGGCTGTCTAAAACATTTTTTGCAGCGATTGTAAGGTTTTTTTTATTCCTCCCCATGAATCGATGTGGCGTTCATCTGCCGAAAAGAGCAGAGAATTTGGCGCTACTTTTGATGAGTAAGCAATGAGTATGTCAACATCCACTGAAGTCATCGCTCATCACTGGGCATTCGCTATCTTTCTTATTGTTGCCATTGGCCTGTGCTGCCTGATGCTTATCGGCGGTTGGTTTTTAGGCGGTCGCGCACGCGCGAGGTCAAAAAACACCCCGTTTGAATCAGGTATCGACTCGGTCGGCACCGCCCGCTTACGCCTGTCTGCCAAGTTTTATCTGGTAGCCATGTTCTTCGTTATCTTCGACGTTGAAGCGCTGTATCTGTTCGCATGGTCGACCTCTATCCGTGAAAGCGGCTGGGTTGGCTTTGTGGAAGCTGCAATTTTTATTTTTGTGTTACTGGCAGGTCTGGTTTATCTGGTGCGTATTGGCGCGCTGGACTGGACGCCCGCGCGTTCACGCCGCGAGCGTATGAACCCGGAAACGAACAGTATCGCTAATCGTCAACGCTAACCGCGAGGCATTAAGATGGATTATACGCTCACCCGCATAGATCCTAACGGTGAGAACGACCGTTACCCCCTGCAAAAGCAGGAGATCGTAACCGACCCCCTGGAACAGGAAGTTAACAAAAACGTGTTCATGGGCAAACTGCATGACATGGTTAACTGGGGTCGCAAAAACTCAATCTGGCCTTATAACTTCGGCCTTTCCTGCTGCTACGTTGAGATGGTGACCTCGTTCACCGCCGTGCATGACGTGGCGCGCTTTGGTGCGGAAGTTCTGCGTGCTTCACCGCGTCAGGCCGACCTGATGGTGGTGGCGGGGACCTGCTTTACCAAAATGGCGCCGGTCATCCAGCGTCTCTACGACCAGATGCTGGAGCCGAAATGGGTGATTTCCATGGGCGCGTGTGCCAACTCCGGCGGTATGTACGATATTTATTCGGTAGTGCAGGGCGTTGATAAGTTTATCCCTGTGGATGTTTACATCCCGGGTTGCCCGCCGCGTCCGGAAGCGTACATGCAGGCGTTAATGCTGTTGCAGGATTCCATTGGCAAAGAACGTCGTCCGCTCTCCTGGGTGGTTGGCGATCAGGGCGTTTATCGCGCCAACATGCAGTCAGAGCGCGAGCGTAAACGCGGCGAACGCATTGCAGTAACGAATCTGCGTACACCAGACGAGATTTAATTTGCGCCTGTCGGCAGCAGCATTTTCTTCGCCCATCACTACATAAATTCAGCGAAGCTCTGTCGACAGTCACCACGGACCATTTGCAATGGTGAACAATATGACCGACTTAACCGCGCAAGATGCCGCATGGCAGACCCGGGATCACCTTGATGACCCGGTCATCGGCGAACTGCGCAACCGTTTTGGGCCGGATGCCTTTACCGTTCAGGCGACTCGCACCGGGGTACCCGTTGTTTGGGTCAAGCGTGAACAATTACTGGAAGTGGGCGATTTCTTAAAGAGATTGCCGAAACCTTACGTCATGCTGTTTGACTTACACGGCATGGACGAACGTCTGCGCACACACCGCGAAGGGTTACCCGCCGCGGATTTTTCCGTTTTCTACCACCTGATTTCCATTGAGCGCAATCGCGATATCATGCTCAAGGTGGCATTGTCAGAAAACGATCTGCGCGTGCCGACCTTCACCAAACTGTTCCCGAACGCCAACTGGTATGAGCGTGAAACCTGGGAAATGTTTGGCATTGATATTGAAGGTCACCCGCACCTGACGCGCCTGCTGATGCCACATACCTGGCAGGGCCACCCGCTACGTAAAGACTACCCGGCGCGTGCCACCGAATTCGATCCGTTTGAGCTGACTAAAGCGAAACAGGATCTGGAAATGGAAGCGCTGACTTTCAAACCGGAAGACTGGGGTATGCAGCGCGGAACCGAAAACGAGGACTTCATGTTCCTCAACCTCGGCCCGAACCACCCGTCCTCTCACGGTGCATTCCGTATTGTGCTTCAGCTTGATGGCGAAGAAATTGTCGACTGCGTGCCTGACATCGGCTACCACCACCGTGGTGCTGAAAAGATGGGTGAACGTCAGTCCTGGCACAGCTATATTCCGTATACCGACCGTATCGAATACCTCGGCGGCTGCGTTAACGAGATGCCGTACGTGCTGGCAGTGGAAAAACTGGCGGGCATTACCGTACCGGAACGCGTTAACGTTATCCGGGTGATGCTCTCCGAACTGTTCCGCATTAACAGTCACCTGCTGTATATCTCGACGTTTATTCAGGACGTCGGCGCCATGACGCCGGTCTTCTTTGCCTTTACCGATCGCCAGAAAATCTACGACATCGTGGAAGCGGTCACCGGCTACCGTATGCACCCGGCCTGGTTCCGTATCGGCGGCGTGGCGCATGACCTGCCGCGCGGTTGGGACAAACTGCTGCGTGAGTTCCTCGACTGGATGCCGAAGCGTCTGGCTTCTTACGAGAAAGCCGCACTGCAAAACACCATTCTGAAAGGGCGTTCGCAGGGCGTTGCCGCTTACGGTAAGAAAGAAGCGCTGGACTGGGGTTGCACCGGCGCGGCGCTGCGTGCGACCGGTATTGATTTCGACGTGCGTAAAGCGCGCCCTTACTCTGGCTATGAAAACTTTGACTTTGAAGTGCCGGTTGGCGGCGGGGTTTCCGACTGCTACACCCGCGTAATGCTGAAAGTTGAAGAGTTGCGTCAGAGTCTGCGCATCCTTGAGCAGTGCCTCAACAACATGCCGGAAGGCCCGTTCAAAGCGGATCACCCGCTGACGACGCCGCCGCCGAAAGAGCGCACGCTGCAACATATCGAAACCCTGATCACCCACTTCCTGCAAGTGTCGTGGGGCCCGGTCATGCCGGCGAACGAGTCCTTCCAGATGGTGGAAGCGACCAAGGGTATCAACAGTTACTACCTGACCAGTGATGGCAGCACCATGAGTTATCGTACCCGTATTCGTACCCCGAGCTATGCGCATCTGCAGCAGATCCCGGTGGCAGTACGTGGCAGCCTGGTGTCCGACCTGATCGTCCATCTGGGTAGTATCGATTTTGTTATGTCAGATGTG
Source organism: Citrobacter sp. T1.2D-1 (assembly GCF_950098555.1). NCBI lineage: Bacteria > Pseudomonadati > Pseudomonadota > Gammaproteobacteria > Enterobacterales > Enterobacteriaceae > Citrobacter > Citrobacter sp. T1.2D-1. Next base: position 191,284 of record NZ_CATNHH010000067.1, on the reverse strand, counting down.
GACCGCTAATTATGCACGAGAATCAACAACCACAAACCGAGGCTTTTGAGCTGAGTGCGGCAGAGCGTGAAGCCATTGAGCACGAGAAGCACCACTACGAAGACCCGCGTGCGGCGTCCATTGAAGCGCTGAAGATCGTTCAGAAGCAGCGCGGCTGGGTGCCGGACGGTGCTATCCACGCGATCGCCGATGTGCTGGGGATCCCGGCCAGCGATGTCGAAGGTGTTGCGACGTTCTACAGCCAAATCTTCCGCCAGCCGGTGGGTCGCCATGTGATCCGCTATTGCGATAGCGTGGTATGCCATATCAACGGTTACCAGGGGATTCAGGCTGCGCTGGAGAAAAAGCTCAACATCAAGCCGGGGCAGACGACCTTCGACGGTCGCTTTACGCTGCTGCCGACCTGCTGCCTGGGGAACTGCGATAAAGGGCCGAACATGATGATCGATGAGGATACTCACGCTCACCTGACCCCGGAAGGCATTCCTGAACTGCTGGAGCGGTATAAATGAAAGACATTATCCGTACTCCCGAAACGCATCCGCTGACCTGGCGGCTGCGTGATGACAAACAGCCCGTCTGGCTGGACGAATACCGTAGCAAGAACGGCTACGAAGGTGCGCGTAAGGCGCTGACCGGTCTGTCGCCGGACGAGATTGTCAACCAGGTAAAAGACGCTGGCCTGAAAGGGCGCGGCGGCGCGGGCTTTTCCACGGGGCTTAAGTGGAGCCTGATGCCAAAAGACGAATCCATGAACATCCGTTACCTGCTGTGTAACGCCGATGAAATGGAGCCGGGCACCTATAAAGACCGTTTGCTGATGGAACAACTGCCGCACCTGTTGGTAGAAGGCATGTTGATCTCCGCGTTTGCGCTGAAAGCGTACCGGGGTTACATCTTCCTGCGCGGTGAATACATTGAAGCCGCCGTGAATCTGCGCCGTGCGATTGCGGAAGCGACCGAAGCCGGTCTGCTTGGCAAAAACATTATGGGCACCGGTTTTGACTTCGAACTGTTTGTCCATACCGGGGCAGGGCGTTACATCTGCGGTGAAGAGACTGCGCTTATCAACTCCCTCGAAGGCCGTCGCGCTAACCCGCGCTCGAAGCCGCCGTTCCCGGCGACCTCTGGCGCATGGGGTAAACCGACCTGCGTCAACAACGTGGAAACGCTGTGTAACGTTCCGGCGATCCTTGATAACGGCGTGGAGTGGTATCAGAACATTTCGAAGAGCAAAGATGCCGGTACCAAGCTGATGGGCTTCTCTGGTCGCGTGAAGAATCCGGGACTGTGGGAACTGCCGTTCGGTACCACCGCGCGTGAGATCCTCGAAGATTACGCGGGCGGTATGCGCGATGGGCTCAAGTTCAAAGCCTGGCAGCCCGGCGGCGCGGGAACCGATTTCCTGACGGAAGCGCACCTCGATTTGCCAATGGAATTTGAGAGCATTGGTAAGGCCGGAAGCCGTTTGGGTACGGCGCTGGCGATGGCGGTTGACCACGAGATTGGCATGGTGGGGCTGGTGCGAAACCTGGAAGAATTCTTCGCCCGTGAATCATGCGGTTGGTGTACGCCATGTCGTGACGGCCTGCCGTGGAGCGTAAAAATTCTGCGTGCGCTGGAGCGTGGTGAAGGTCAACCGGGGGATATCGAGACGCTTGAGCAACTGTGTCGTTTCCTCGGTCCGGGTAAAACCTTCTGTGCACACGCACCGGGTGCGGTTGAGCCGCTACAGAGCGCCATTAAATATTTCCGCGAAGAATTCGAAGCTGGCATCAAGCAGTCGTTCAGTAATACCCATGCGATTGGTGGTATTCAGCCGAACCTGCTTAAAGAGCGCTGGTAAACGTTTTACGCGAAAGCATTCAAGCTACGTCAAGGCGGCGACTGAGAGAATCCACTGAGCTTACTGATGTAAGTGACTGGGGTGAACGAAGGAAGCCAACGCCGAGGTAGCTTGAAGGATAAAGCGGAAAAGAAATTCGATTAACGCTCAGTCTCTGACTGAGCCAACTGGAAGCATGCTGACTATGGCTACGATTCATGTAGACGGCAAAGAATATGAGGTCAACGGAGCGGACAACCTGCTGGAAGCTTGTCTGTCTCTCGGCCTTGATATTCCGTACTTTTGCTGGCATCCGGCGCTGGGAAGCGTTGGTGCTTGCCGCCAGTGTGCGGTGAAGCAATACCAAAACGCGGAAGACACGCGTGGTCGCCTGGTGATGTCTTGTATGACACCGGCCACCGAAGGCACGTTTATTTCGATTGACGACGAAGAAGCGAAACAGTTCCGCGAAAGCGTGGTGGAGTGGTTAATGACCAACCACCCGCACGATTGTCCGGTCTGTGAAGAGGGCGGTAACTGTCATCTTCAGGATATGACCGTGATGACCGGCCACAGTTTCCGTCGTTATCGTTTCACCAAGCGTACTCACCGCAATCAGGACCTCGGACCGTTCATCTCTCACGAAATGAACCGCTGTATCGCCTGCTATCGCTGCGTGCGTTACTACAAAGATTATGCAGACGGCACCGATCTTGGCGTGTATGGCGCGCACGATAACGTCTACTTCGGTCGCCCGGAAGATGGCACGCTGGAAAGCGAGTTCTCCGGCAACCTGGTGGAAATCTGCCCGACCGGCGTCTTCACTGATAAAACGCACTCCGAGCGTTATAACCGTAAATGGGACATGCAGTTTGCACCGAGCATCTGCCAGCAGTGTTCCATCGGCTGTAACACCAGCCCGGGCGAGCGCTACGGCGAACTGCGTCGTATCGAAAACCGCTACAATGGGACCGTTAACCATTACTTCCTCTGCGACCGCGGTCGTTTTGGCTATGGTTACGTGAACCTGAAAGACCGTCCGCGTCAGCCGGTACAGCGTCGTGGCGATGACCTGATCACCCTCAACGCCGAGCAGGCGATGCAGGGCGCGGCAGACATTCTGCGTCAGTCGAAGAAAGTGATTGGCATCGGTTCTCCGCGCGCCAGCGTCGAGAGCAACTTCGCGCTGCGTGAACTGGGAAAACTTCTACACCGGGATTGCACATTCCGAGCAGGAACGTCTGCAACTGGCACTGAAAGTGCTGCGTGAGGGCGGAGTGCATACCCCTGCGCTGCGTGATATCGAATCTTACGATGCGGTGCTGGTGCTGGGCGAAGACATCACTCAGACCGGTGCTCGCGTTGCGCTGGCCGTGCGTCAGGCGGTAAAAGGCAAAGCACGCGAAATGGCGGCAGCCCAGAAAGTGGCTGACTGGCAGATTGCGGCGATCCTCAACATCGGCCAACGTGCGAAGCATCCGCTGTTCGTGACCAACGTGGACAACACGCGTCTGGATGATATCGCTGCCTGGACCTACCGTGCGCCGGTTGAAGATCAGGCGCGCTTAGGTTTCGCTATCGCCCACGCGCTGGACAACACGGCACCAGCCGTTGACGGCATCAGCAGCGATTTGCAAAACAAAATCGACGTGATCGTTCAGGCGCTGGCCGGGGCGAAAAAACCGCTGATTATTTCTGGCACCAACGCCGGTAGCACTGAAGTGATTCAGGCGGCTGCCAACGTGGCGAAAGCGCTGAAAGGTCGCGGGGCTGACGTCGGCATCACGATGATTGCCCGTTCTGTTAACAGTATGGGCCTGGGCATTATGGGTGGCGGTTCACTTGATGATGCGTTGACTGAACTGGAAACCGGTCGTGCAGACGCGGTGGTAGTGCTGGAAAACGATCTGCATCGTCACGCGTCGGCAACGCGCGTGAATGCCGCGCTGGCAAAAGCGCCGCTGGTAATGGTGGTTGACCATCAGCGCACCGCGATCATGGACAACGCCCACCTGGTGCTTTCTGCGGCAAGCTTTGCCGAAAGCGACGGTACGGTCATCAACAACGAAGGCCGCGCTCAGCGTTTCTTCCAGGTTTACGATCCGGCGTACTACGACGCCAACACCATTATGCTGGAAAGCTGGCGCTGGCTGCATTCGCTGCACAGCACCGTGCAGAGCCGCGAAGTGGACTGGACGCAGCTTGACCACGTTATCGACGCTGTAGTTGCCGCGATACCTGAACTGGCCGGCATTAAAGACGCTGCGCCGGATGCCACCTTCCGCATTCGTGGACAGAAACTGGCGCGTGAGCCGCACCGTTACAGCGGTCGTACAGCCATGCGCGCGAACATCAGCGTTCATGAACCGCGTCAGCCGCAGGACAAAGACACGATGTTTGCCTTCTCGATGGAAGGGAACAACCAGCCGTCCGCGCCGCGTTCACAGATTCCATTTGCCTGGGCTCCGGGCTGGAACTCCCCGCAGGCGTGGAACAAGTTCCAGGATGAAGTGGGCGGTAAGCTGCGTCATGGCGATCCGGGTGTGCGTCTGATCGAAGCGTCAGAAGGCGGTCTGGATTATTTCACGACCGTTCCGGCGAGCTTCCAGGCGCAGGACGGACAGTGGCGTATCGCGCCGTACTACCATCTGTTTGGTAGCGACGAATTGTCTCAGCGCGCGCCGGTCTTCCAGAGCCGCATGCCGCAACCGTACATCAAACTCAACCCGGCCGATGCCGCGAAGTTGGGCGTGAATGCCGGTACCCGCGTCTCCTTTAGCTACGATGGCAATACGGTCACGCTACCGGTTGAAATCGCTGAAGGGTTGACGGCAGGGCAGGTCGGTTTGCCGATGGGCATGCCGGGCATTGCCCCTGTTCTGGCGGGCGCACGTCTTGAGGATCTGCAGGAGGCACAACAATGAGTTGGATTACACCGGATCTGATTGAGATCCTGCTGACCATCCTCAAAGCGGTGGTGATCCTGCTGGTGGTGGTCACCTGCGGGGCATTCATGAGCTTTGGCGAACGTCGTCTGCTGGGGCTGTTCCAGAACCGTTACGGACCGAACCGTGTAGGCTGGGGCGGTTCGCTCCAGTTGGTCGCGGACATGATTAAGATGTTCTTTAAAGAAGACTGGATCCCGAAATTCTCGGATCGCGTCATCTTTACGCTTGCGCCAATGATTGCCTTTACTTCGCTGCTGTTGGCGTTTGCCATCGTGCCGGTGAGTCCGGGTTGGGTGGTTGCGGATCTGAACATCGGGATCCTGTTCTTCCTGATGATGGCGGGTCTGGCGGTGTATGCGGTGCTGTTCGCCGGTTGGTCGAGCAACAACAAATACTCGCTGTTGGGTGCAATGCGTGCGTCTGCGCAGACGCTCAGCTACGAAGTGTTCCTCGGACTTTCCCTGATGGGCGTGGTGGCGCAGGCCGGTTCATTTAACATGACCGACATCGTCAACAATCAGGCCGATATCTGGAACGTTATTCCGCAGTTCTTTGGTTTTGTCACCTTCGCTATCGCAGGCGTGGCGGTGTGTCACCGTCACCCGTTTGACCAGCCGGAAGCCGAGCAGGAACTGGCCGATGGTTATCACATTGAATACTCCGGGATGAAGTTCGGTCTGTTCTTTGTGGGGGAGTACATCGGTATCGTCACCATTTCTGCGCTGATGGTTACCTTGTTCTTCGGTGGCTGGCATGGCCCGTTATTACCGCCATTCATCTGGTTCGCGCTGAAAACCGCGTTCTTCATGATGATGTTCATTTTGATTCGTGCGTCGTTACCGCGTCCTCGTTATGACCAGGTAATGTCCTTCGGCTGGAAGATCTGCCTGCCGCTGACGCTCATCAACTTGCTGGTAACGGCGGCTGTCATTCTCTGGCAGGCGCAATAAGGGACACAAAGACCATGACCTTAAAAGAATTGTTAGTAGGTTTCGGCACCCAGGTACGCAGTATCTGGATGATCGGCCTGCACGCGTTCGCGAAACGCGAAACGCAGATGTACCCGGAAGAGCCGGTCTATCTACCGCCCCGTTTTCGTGGTCGTATCGTTCTGACGCGCGACCCGGACGGCGAGGAGCGCTGCGTTGCCTGTAACCTGTGTGCGGTAGCGTGTCCGGTAGGCTGTATTTCTCTGCAAAAAGCGGAGACCAAAGACGGTCGCTGGTATCCGGAGTTTTTCCGCATCAACTTCTCACGCTGCATTTTCTGCGGTCTGTGCGAAGAAGCCTGTCCGACAACCGCGATTCAGCTTACGCCAGATTTCGAACTGGGTGAGTACAAGCGCCAGGATCTGGTTTACGAGAAAGAGGATCTGCTGATCTCCGGTCCGGGTAAATATCCGGAATATAACTTCTACCGGATGGCAGGTATGGCAATCGACGGCAAAGATAAGGGCGAAGCAGAGAACGAAGCTAAGCCTATCGACGTCAAGAGCCTGTTACCGTAAGGAGAGGGGCAATGGAGTTCGCTTTTTATATCTGTGGCCTGGTCGCCATTCTCGCTACCTTGCGGGTGATCACCCATACCAATCCGGTGCACGCGCTGCTGTACCTGATTATTTCGCTGCTGGCGATTTCTGGAGTGTTCTTCTCGCTGGGGGCTTACTTCGCGGGTGCGCTGGAAATTATCGTTTATGCCGGCGCCATTATGGTGCTGTTCGTGTTCGTGGTGATGATGCTTAACCTGGGCGGTTCTGAAATCGAACAGGAGCGCCAGTGGCTGAAACCGCAGGTGTGGATTGGTCCGGCGATTCTGTCGGCCATCATGCTGGTGGTGATTGTGTACGCCATTTTGGGTGTTAACGACCAGGGTATCGACGGTACGCCAATCAGCGCGAAAGCGGTGGGTATTACACTGTTCGGGCCTTATGTACTGGCGGTTGAGCTGGCGTCCATGCTGCTGCTGGCGGGGCTGGTTGTCGCCTTCCACGTCGGTCGCGAAGAGCGCTCTGGCGAAGTGCTGAACAACCGGAAAGACGACAGCGCGAAAAGAAAAACGGAGGAGCACGCATGATCCCCTTACAACATGGACTGATCCTCGCTGCGATTTTATTCGTTCTGGGCTTAACCGGTCTGGTTATCCGCCGCAATCTGCTGTTTATGCTGATCGGTCTGGAAATCATGATCAACGCTTCCGCGCTGGCCTTTGTGGTCGCCGGTAGCTATTGGGGCCAGACCGATGGTCAGGTGATGTATATTCTCGCTATCAGCCTTGCGGCTGCCGAAGCGAGTATTGGACTTGCGCTGTTGCTGCAACTTCATCGCCGTCGCCAGAACCTGAACATCGATTCAGTAAGTGAGATGCGTGGATGAACATGCTTGCCTTAACCATCATTCTGCCATTGATTGGCTTTGTCCTGCTGGCGTTCTCTCGCGGACGCTGGTCAGAAAATCTCTCCGCCACCGTAGGCGTGGGCTCCATCGGTCTGGCGGCGCTGGTCACCGCCTTTGTGGGTGTCGACTTCTTCGCGAACGGCAAGCAGGCGTTTAGCGTCCCGCTGTGGACGTGGATGTCTGTCGGTGACTTCAACATTGGTTTTAACCTGGTACTGGACGGCCTGTCGCTGACCATGCTGTCGGTGGTCACCGGTGTTGGCTTCCTGATCCACATGTTCGCGTCCTGGTACATGCGCGGTGAAGAGGGGTATTCCCGCTTCTTCGCCTACACCAACCTGTTTATCGCCAGCATGGTTGTTCTGGTGCTGGCCGATAACCTGCTGTTGATGTACCTCGGCTGGGAAGGGGTGGGTCTGTGCTCCTATCTGCTGATCGGTTTCTACTACACCGATCCGAAGAATGGCGCGGCGGCCATGAAAGCGTTTGTCGTGACCCGTGTGGGTGACGTGTTCCTCGCCTTCGCACTGTTCATTCTGTACAACGAACTGGGCACCCTGAACTTCCGCGAGATGGTGGAACTGGCGCCGGCACACTTCGCCGCAGGCAACAATATGCTGACGTGGGCGACGCTGATGCTGCTGGGTGGCGCGGTCGGTAAATCGGCACAGCTGCCGTTGCAGACATGGCTGGCTGACGCGATGGCGGGCCCGACGCCTGTTTCCGCGTTGATCCACGCCGCAACGATGGTCACCGCCGGTGTCTACCTGATTGCCCGTACCCACGGCCTGTTCCTGATGACCCCGGAAATTCTGCATCTGGTGGGTATCGTTGGTGCGGTGACGCTGGTGATGGCAGGGTTTGCTGCCCTGGTACAGACCGACATCAAACGCGTACTCGCCTATTCCACCATGAGCCAGATAGGCTACATGTTCCTGGCGCTGGGCGTTCAGGCATGGGATGCGGCGATTTTCCACCTGATGACGCACGCCTTCTTTAAAGCGCTGCTGTTCCTGGCGTCCGGTTCCGTCATTCTGGCCTGCCATCACGAACAGAACATCTTCAAGATGGGCGGCCTGCGTAAGTCCATTCCGCTGGTTTATCTCTGCTTCCTGGTGGGGGGCGCGGCGCTGTCGGCACTGCCATTGATTACTGCTGGCTTCTTCAGTAAGGATGAGATTCTGGCGGGGGCCATGGCAAATGGTCATATCAATCTGATGGTGGCAGGTCTGGTCGGTGCATTCATGACCTCCCTGTATACCTTCCGTATGATTTTCATCGTGTTCCACGGTAAAGAACAAATTCACGCTCATGCAGGGAAGGGGATTACTCACCACCTGCCGTTGATTGTCCTGATGATTCTGTCCACCTTCATTGGCGCGCTGATTGTACCGCCGCTGCAGGGGGTATTGCCGCAGACAACAGAACTTGAGCATGGCCGCGTGATGACCCTGGAAATTACCTCTGGCGTGGTGGCGATTGCGGGCATCCTGATTGCTGCATGGCTGTGGCTGGGTAAACGTACGCTTGTGACGTCGATTGCCAACAGTGCGCCTGGCCGTCTGCTGGGGACCTGGTGGTATAACGCCTGGGGCTTCGACTGGCTGTACGACAAAGTGTTCGTTAAGCCATTCCTTGGCGTCGCCTGGCTGCTTAAACGCGATCCGCTTAATGCGCTGATGAACGTACCGGCAATTCTTTCCCGCTTCGCAGGTAAAGGTCTGCTGTTCAGCGAGAACGGTTATCTGCGCTGGTATGTCGCGTCAATGAGCATTGGCGCCGTCGTGGTGCTGGCACTGCTGATGGTATTGCGTTGAGTTTGAGGATTGGGGTGTTTTGCCCGGTGGCGCAGGGCTTACCGGGCCTACGAAACGTAGGTCGGATAAGCGCTAGCGCCATCCGACAGTACCCAAAAGAATTTTCGAAATTCGTTGAAAATCAGGTCCTTTAGAGGACTTTTACAAGGAATAAAGATCACCATGTTATTACCCTGGTTGATACTAATCCCCTTTATCGGTGGCTTTCTGTGCTGGCAGACCGAACGCTTTGGCGTGAAGGTGCCGCGCTGGATAGCGCTGGTAACCATGGGACTGACGCTCGCGCTTGGCCTGCAACTGTGGCTACAGGGCGGCTATTCGCTGACGCAATCTTCTGGCATTCCGCAGTGGCAGTCTGAATTTGTCCTGCCGTGGATCCCGCGCTTTGGCATCTCAATTCATCTGGCAATCGACGGCTTGTCGCTGCTGATGGTGGTGCTAACCGGCCTGCTCGGCGTTCTGGCGGTACTGTGCTCCTGGCGAGAAATCGAAAAATATCAGGGCTTTTTCCACCTGAACCTGATGTGGATCCTCGGCGGCGTTATCGGTGTGTTCCTTGCCATCGACATGTTCCTGTTCTTCTTCTTCTGGGAAATGATGTTGGTGCCGATGTACTTCCTGATCGCGTTGTGGGGCCATAAGGCGTCTGACGGTAAAACGCGTATCACGGCGGCAACCAAGTTCTTCATTTACACCCAGGCGAGTGGTCTGGTGATGCTGATTGCCATCCTGGCGCTGGTGTTCGTTCACCACAATGCGACCGGCGTGTGGACCTTCAACTATGAAGACCTGCTGAAAACCCCGATGTCGCACGGCGTCGAGTATCTGCTGATGCTGGGCTTCTTCATCGCGTTTGCGGTGAAAATGCCGGTGGTTCCGCTGCACGGCTGGCTGCCGGATGCGCACTCCCAGGCCCCGACCGCGGGTTCCGTTGACCTCGCCGGTATTTTGCTGAAAACCGCCGCTTACGGTCTGCTCCGCTTCTCCCTGCCGCTGTTCCCGAACGCGTCGGCGGAATTCGCGCCTATCGCGATGTGGCTGGGTGTCATCGGTATCTTCTACGGTGCGTGGATGGCGTTCACGCAGTACGACATCAAACGTCTGATCGCCTACACCTCGGTTTCACACATGGGCTTCGTGCTGATTGCCATCTACACCGGCAGCCAACTGGCATATCAGGGGGCGGTGATTCAGATGATCGCGCACGGCCTGTCCGCGGCGGGTCTGTTCATTCTGTGTGGTCAGTTGTACGAACGTCTGCACACTCGCGACATGCGCATGATGGGCGGTTTGTGGGGCAAAATGAAATGGTTGCCTGCACTGTCTATGTTCTTCGCGGTGGCGACGCTGGGTATGCCAGGTACCGGTAACTTCGTTGGCGAATTCATGATCCTGTTCGGCAGCTACCAGGTGGTTCCGGTCATCACCGTGATTTCGACCTTTGGTCTGGTGTTTGCCTCTGTTTACTCGCTGGCGATGCTGCATCGCGCTTACTTCGGTAAAGCAAAGAGCCAGATTGCAAAACAAGAACTGCCAGGGATGTCGCTGCGTGAGCTGTTTATCATCCTGTTGCTGGTCGTGCTTCTGGTACTGCTTGGCTTCTATCCGCAGCCGATTCTGGATACCTCGCATTCTGCGATGAGCAACATCCAGCAGTGGTTTGTTAATTCCGTTACTACTACAAGGCCGTAAATCGCCATGACAATAACTCCACAACACCTGATTGCGCTGCTACCGCTGCTGATCGTCGGCTTGACGGTGGTGGTTGTGATGCTCTCCATTGCGTGGCGACGCAATCACTTCCTCAATGCCACGCTGTCGGTCATTGGGCTTAACGCCGCGCTGGTTTCGCTCTGGTTTGTTGGCCAGGCTGGCGCGATGGATGTCACCCCGCTGATGCGGGTTGACGGTTTCGCGATGCTCTATACCGGACTGGTTCTGCTGGCGAGTCTGGCGACCTGTACCTTTGCCTACCCGTGGCTGGAAGGCTATGACGACAACCGGGAAGAGTTCTACCTGCTGGTGCTGATTGCCGCGCTGGGCGGTATTCTGCTGGCGAACGCGAATCATCTGGCGGCGCTGTTCCTCGGTATCGAGCTTATCTCCCTGCCGCTGTTCGGCCTGGTGGGTTATGCGTTCCGTCAGAAACGATCGCTTGAAGCCAGTATCAAATACACCATCCTGTCTGCCGCCGCCTCTTCATTCCTGCTGTTCGGTATGGCGCTGGTGTACGCGCAGTCTGGCAACCTGTCGTTTGTTGCGCTTGGTAAGAGCCTCGGCGACGGTATGCTGAACGAGCCGCTGCTGCTGGCAGGCTTCGGGATGATGATTGTGGGACTGGGCTTTAAACTCTCGCTGGTTCCGTTCCACCTCTGGACGCCAGACGTGTACCAGGGCGCTCCGGCTCCGGTTTCCACCTTCCTGGCGACGGCGAGCAAAATCGCTATCTTCGGTGTGGTGATGCGTCTGTTCCTGTACGCGCCGGTTGGCAACAGTGAAGCGGTTCGCGTGGTGTTGGGCGTGATTGCCTTTGCCTCCATCATCTTCGGTAACCTGATGGCGCTGAGCCAGACCAACATCAAGCGTCTGCTCGGTTACTCGTCTATCTCTCACCTCGGCTACCTGCTGGTGGCACTGATTGCCTTGCAGAGCGGCGAGATGTCAATGGAAGCGGTCGGCGTTTACCTCGCCGGTTACCTGTTCAGCAGCCTCGGCGCATTCGGCGTAGTCAGCCTGATGTCCAGCCCGTACCGTGGCCCGGATGCCGATTCTCTGTTCTCCTACCGTGGTCTGTTCTGGCATCGTCCGATCCTCGCGGCAGTGATGACGGTGATGATGCTGTCTCTGGCCGGTATCCCGATGACGCTGGGCTTTATCGGTAAGTTCTACGTGCTGGCAGTCGGTGTGCAGGCGCACCTGTGGTGGCTGGTTGCCGCTGTGGTGGTGGGTTCCGCGATTGGTTTGTACTACTACCTGCGCGTTGCCGTGAGTCTGTACCTGAGCGCACCGCAGCAGCTTAACCGTGATGCGCCGTCTAACTGGCAGTACAGCGCAGGCGGCATCGTGGTGCTGATCTCCGCGCTGCTGGTGCTGGTGCTGGGTATCTACCCGCAGCCGCTGATAAGCATCGTGCAGTTAGCCGCACCGCTGATGTAAGCGAAAAGCAGAAACGACAAACCCGCTCCGGCGGGTTTTTTTATGCCGAATTCCATACGATGAAATACGTAAGGCGTGATTCGGTTATGGTATAACGCAGATGCCTACGTGACAGGATGCAAAAATGTTCTTTACACATTCATCAACTTCATCCATTGGCTATTGGTTTACAGGTGCAGATGAGCACCAGAATCTTATTGTTGGTAATAAGATTAAAAATGCGCACCGTGGTCCACCGTGGATGGTTGTGGATCAAACGATCTCCTCGGTGATTGTAACGGCCAGGCACTGGCCTGGTCGTTTATGGCGTGTTCGTGTCATCAGGATGGGCGACATGTCTGGGTTGGTCGCTAACCCTGGCTACTGGCGCGCCAGTAAAATTGAGCTGATCGAAGCACTTTCCTGCGGTGTGCTGTTTGGCATGGCAGGGGAAGCAATAGTGACGCTACTGCAAGATATCAAATGTATAGACACAGAGCGGGCTGCGCTACTACAGACAAACCTGCCAGCGGATGCGCAACAACTCTGGCAACTGGCCTGGAAAAACTGGAATCGTCGTTTGCCCTCGCCAAGAACTGAGTATGATGATGAAAACGAAGAATTAACGCTGGGATGGCCTGGGCGTGATGACAAGGAGGTCTCTCCTGTCGGACGTGGTTTTATGCTGGTACAGGAACTCTTCCGCCAGCATGTCCGCGAAACTCAAGGCTCTGCGGCCTTTATCCGGGTTGAGGAGGACGGAGAGACAGAAGAATATCTGACGCCTCTGTGGTCAGCGGCTATACGGGCGCTGTTGTTTCGGATGATGGCGTTGGCAGAACGGGAATATCTTAGCCCGAGCGAATTCGCTCAATTAAGCCAAAGCTGGAACGCTGTTTTTGTCGGGAAACCCTGCATTCGTGACCGCCCAGGGGGGCTGCGGTAGGGTATAAATAAAGACTCCAGCGTGCCAGCCTGGCGCAAAAGAGAAACGGCCTGAAGAGAGGGCCGTTCGTCTTTCAATACTCAGTATTCCGTGCACTCAAAACATCTTAAGCGAACCTCAGGCAATCAGCTGACGGCTGACCAGCGGGCCGCTGACGTTTTGCGCCGCACGGTCCATCACTTCCTGAATAACGGATGACAGTTCATTGACCTCAAACTTTGCCACGTAGCCATCGGCTTTAACTTTGCGGACGTGATCTTCGTTGGCGCTGCCGGAGAGAGAAGAGTGAATCACCACCGGGATCTTCTTCAGCCGCTCGTCGGTTTTGATTTTCCGGGTGAGGGTGAAACCATCCATCTCCGGCATTTCAAGATCGGTTAGCACCAGTGCGATCTTCTCGCTGATCGCTTTGCCTTCCGCCTCCGCTTCCTGCGTCAACTGCTGGATTTTGTCCCACGCATCTTTACCGGTGACGTGCATCTGGTGGGGAATCTCCATTGCCGTCAGCGCTTTCTCCAGCATCGCGCGGGCCACGCGGGAATCTTCCGCGACAATGGCGACGGCACCGGGAGTGATGTTGAACTTATTGGTTTTCAGTTCCGTTGCGCGCAGGTCGTGATTCGACGGCACGATGTCATACAGGATCTGCTCAACGTCGAGCACCAGCGCCAGGTTGTTGGTCTCTTTGTCCTCATCCAGACAGGCGATACTGGTGATATAGCGGCCGTTCACCGCTTTCTCTGCGGTGTGTACCTGCTTCCAGTCCAGGCGCATAATGTTTTCCACTGACTCGACGGCGAAGGCCTGCACGCTACGGGCGTATTCGGTGATCAGCAGAATGTTGAGCCCATTCTCCGGTTTGCAGCCGGCAACGGCCGGGAGGTCAATGACCGGAATAACCTGATCGCGAATGTTGACCATTCCCAGCAGGGGGGCCTTCATCCCCGCCGGACGGGTAAAGGCAGGCATGGGTACAATTTCGCGCAATTTAAACACGTTAATGCCAAACAGCTCGGACTTCTGTTCGTGCAGGGAGTTTCCCAGGCGAAACAGCAGCAGCTCAAAGCGGTTGGACAGGGTCAGATTCGCCCTGTCATCGATATCTTTCTGGAAATTATCCATTCTGCCCTCAGTGTGAATACAGCGTTTTTACTGTTATCGGCACTGAGGGCGAAAAATGGAGCACTAAACCGTGAAAACGGCGAAATCGTCGGCAAGTTCCGTGGCAGGAAAGATTGCCTGACACTCTGCCAGCAGTCGCTGGCAGCCTGCGGCGTCATAGCGAGAACTGACGTGCGTCATGATGAGTTTCCCGACCTCGGCCTCCCGAGCCAACAGCGCCGCCTGGCGGGTAGAACTGTGTCCACGGCTGTTGGCCTTTTCTTCCATAGACGCATCCAGCGTGGTTTCGTGAATCATCACATCAACCCCTTTCGCCAGCGCAAGCGAGGATGCACAGGGCGCGGTGTCGCCAAAAATCGCAACCGCTTTACCGGGCGTCGCCGGGGCAAGAAAATCCGCACCGCGTATCACGCTGCCGTCTTCCAGCGTAACCGTTTTGCCGGCTTTCAGATCCTGAAACCAGGGCCCGGCTTTCACTCCTGCGGCTTTCAGCGCCCTGGCGTTCAGCGCGCCGGGTTTATCATGCTCTTCAACGCGGTAGCCGTAGCATTCCAGCGGGTGTTCAAGCGGGTAAGCCGTCACTTTTCGCAGCCCGTCATCAAGAATTTCCCCGGCGGTGATTTCGACGATTTCCAGCGGATAGTCGGTCCAGGAGCCGCTCAGGCGCAGCGCGGTTTCAGTAAACTCACGCAGTCCCTTCGGGCCGTAAAGCGTCAGCGGGTGAGCATTGCCCGCCATCGAACGGCTGCACAATAATCCCGGTAAACCGAACAGATGATCGCCGTGCAGATGGCTGATGAAAATCCGTTCAATCTTGCCGGGATGATGTGCCGTGCTCAACATCTGATGTTGTGTGCCTTCACCACAGTCAAACAGCCACAGAGCGGGCTGCGTCGGGTGCTGATGATGCAGCAAAATGGCCGTCACGTTACGTGCCCGCGTGGGAACGCCAGCCGAGGTGCCTAAAAAGAGAAATTCCATTATTTCATTACACTTTTGAAAAATAATCTGGCTAGTATAAATCGTTTACGGAAAAAGGAGCGCACGATGATTACCTGGCAAGACCTGCATCATTCGGAATTAACCGTCCCTCAACTCTATGCGCTGTTAAAACTGCGCTGCGCGGTGTTTGTCGTGGAGCAGAACTGCCCCTATCTTGATGTGGACGGTGACGACCTGGTGGGTGATAACCGTCATATCCTCGGTTGGCATGATGGCGAACTGGTGGCGTATGCGAGGATTCTGAAAAGTGCTGAAGATCTTGAACCCGTAGTGATTGGACGGGTGATCGTCAGTGAAGCGTTACGTGGTGAAAAACTGGGTCAAAACCTGATGGCGCAGGCGCTGGCATCCTGCCAACGACGCTGGCCGGAGAAGGCGCTGTATCTGGGCGCACAGGCGCATTTGCAGGAATTCTATGCGCGATTTGGTTTTACGCCGGTCACTGACGTGTACGATGAAGATGGCATCCCTCATGTGGGGATGGCGCGCGAAGCGATTCGGGCGTGATCCTGAGTCATTGTCTATAGTTAGGGGCAGGTTTTACTAACATGGAGAACGAGAATGTCTTATCAATTTGGTGATTCGCGTATTGATGACGACCTGACGTTGCTGAGTGAAACGCTGGAAGAGGTGCTGCGTTCCTCAGGGGATCCTGCCGATCAAAAGTACATCGAGCTGAAAGCGCGGGCGGAACAGGCGCTGGATGAGGTCAAAAAACGCGTAAGCCAGGCTTCAGATAGCTACTATTATCGCGCCAGGCAGGCGGTTTATCGTGCGGATGATTATGTACACGAAAAGCCCTGGCAGGGGATTGGTGTGGGCGCAACGGTCGGACTGGTGCTCGGTTTACTGCTGGCACGGCGCTAACCTGTAACCGGGATCGCATTTCCTCCCTAAACTGGGGTACTGCTTTTTTTCCGCAGTACCCCGTATAATGTGAGGTTTTTAACAGGGAGAGGTCCGCGTGCATTCACTCACTACTGCGCTGGAAGGTCTGACGCATCTTTTGTCGCAGGCGATCCCGGCGGCACCAGGCATTCGGGTTCTCGATGTTCCTTTCCCCCTCAATGACGCCTTTGATGCGTTAAGCTGGCTGGCAAGTCAGTCCATTTATCCGCAATTTTACTGGCAGCAGCGCAATGGCGATGAAGAGGCCGCGGTGCTGGGTGTCGTTGCCCTTTTTTCCTCGCTTGATGAGGCGCAACGCTTTCTTCGCCAACATCCGCAGCAAACCGACCTGCGTATCTGGGGGTTAAACGCGTTCGACCCTCAGCAGGGCAATCTCGTGTTACCGCGACTTGAGTGGCGGCGCTGTGCGGGCGTAGCGGTGCTGCGTCTGCATCTGTGGAGCGATGTTTCTCTGCGCGAGGATGCTGACCGGGCGCTGACCTTCCTGGCTTCGCTGGCGAGCGTAAAACCGTTGCCGACGCTACGTCTGAGCAAAACGGGTGAACAGCACTGGCCTGAAAAAGCGGGCTGGATAAACCTGATTGAGCAGGCCACTCAGACGATTGCCGACGGTGAACTGGATAAAGTGGTGCTGGCGCGCGCCAGCGACCTGCTATTTTCTCGCCCGGTGAATGCCGCTGCCGTTATGGCCTCGAGTCGCCGTTTGAATCTGAACTGCTACCATTTTTACATGGCTTTTTGCGCCGAGCGCGCGTTCCTTGGCTCGTCTCCGGAACGTCTCTGGCGTCGTCGTGATACCGCGCTACGCACCGAAGCGCTCGCCGGTACGGTGGCGAATCATCCTGATGATTATAAGGCCTGGCAACTGGGCGAATGGCTGATGAAGGACGACAAAAACCAGCGCGAAAATATGCTGGTAGTCGAGGATATTTGTCAGCGCCTGCAGGACTACACTCACTCACTGGACGTTTTGCCACCGCAGGTGCTGCGGTTGCGAAAAGTGCAGCACCTGCGACGTTGCATCTGGACGGCGCTGAATCAGGCGGACGACACGTTGTGTTTACTGCAGTTGCAGCCGACGGCGGCCGTCGCTGGGATCCCCCGCGAGCGGGCGCGGGCATTTATTCAACAACATGAACCCTTTGCGCGGGAATGGTACGCCGGGTCGGCGGGCTATCTGTCATTACAGCAAAGCGAATTTTGTGTCTCGCTGCGGTCGGCGAAAATCAGCGGTAACGTGGTTCGACTGTATGCCGGCGCGGGTATTGTTCGCGGGTCAGATCCTGAGCAGGAGTGGCAGGAAATCGACAATAAAGCCGCCGGCCTGCGATCTTTGTTACAGATGGATGGATAATGAGTCACATATTCCCGACTCATATCAATAATCCCTTTTTTCCGTTCTTTATACTGAGTCGCAATATTGATACCGGACAATCTCATGTCAGTAAGCGCATTTAACCGACGCTGGGCGGCGGTCATTCTGGAAGCATTAACTCGCCACGGTGTCAGGCATGTTTGCATTGCCCCTGGCTCACGTTCCACGCCGCTCACCCTGGCAGCGGCGGAAAATTCGACCTTTATTCACTACACCCATTTTGATGAGCGTGGTCTTGGTCATCTGGCGCTGGGACTGGCGAAGGTGAGCAAACAGCCCGTTGCTGTGATAGTGACCTCCGGCACGGCGGTGGCTAACCTTTATCCGGCACTGATTGAAGCGGGGCTGACCGGTGAAAAATTGATTCTCCTGACGGCCGATCGTCCCCCTGAACTGATTGACTGCGGCGCGAACCAGGCGATTCGCCAGGCGGGCATGTTTGCCTCGCATCCGTCACAAACGCTTTCCCTCCCGCGTCCGACGCAGGACATTCCGGCCCGTTGGCTGGTGTCGACCATCGACAATGCGTTGACCTCGCTACATGCTGGCGCGGTTCACATCAACTGTCCATTTGCCGAGCCGCTGTATGGCGAGATGGATGAGACCGGTCTGGCCTGGCAACAGCGCCTCGGTGACTGGTGGCAGGATGACAAGCCCTGGCTGCGCGAAGCGCGTCGGCTGGAGAGTGACAAACAGCGCGACTGGTTCTTCTGGCGCCAAAAACGCGGCGTCGTCGTCGCCGGGCGAATGAGCGCGGAAGAGGGCAAAAAAGTTGCGCTGTGGGCGCAGACGTTAGGCTGGCCGCTGATTGGCGATGTGCTGTCGCAAACCGGACAGCCGCTTCCGTGCGCCGATCTCTGGCTCGGTAATGCGAAGGCGGTGACGGAACTCCAACAGGCGCAAATTGTGGTGCAACTGGGGAGCAGCCTGACCGGAAAGCGCTTACTGCAATGGCAGGCAAGCTGTGCGCCTGAAGAGTACTGGATTGTCGATAATATCGAAGGACGGCTGGATCCTGCTCACCATCGTGGTCGTCGTCTGGTCGCAAAAATCGGCGACTGGCTGGAACTGCATCCAGCGGAAAAACGTCAGCCGTGGTGTGTAGACATACCGCGTCTGGCGGAGCAGGCCTGGCAGGCCGTGGTGGCGCGTCGGGATACCTTTGGCGAGGCACAACTGGCGCATCGTATTCGTGACTATCTGCCTGAACAGGGGCAGCTTTTCGTCGGCAACAGCCTGGTGGTGCGCTTGATTGATGCGCTGTCAAAACTCCCGGCCGGTTACCCGGTTTACAGTAATCGTGGAGCCAGCGGCATTGATGGCCTGTTATCGACGGCCGCCGGTGTGCAGCGCGCCAGCGCGAAATCGACGCTGGCTGTCGTGGGTGATTTATCGGCGTTGTATGACCTCAATGCGTTAGCCTTGCTGCGCCAGGTTTCCGCGCCGTTCGTCTTGATTGTGGTGAACAATAACGGCGGGCAGATTTTCTCGCTACTGCCCACGCCGCAGAGCGAACGTGAGCGCTTCTATCTGATGCCGCAGAATGTCCATTTTGAACACGCGGCCGCAATGTTTAACCTCAAGTACCATCGCCCGGAAAGCTGGGATGAACTGGAGGCGGCGCTGGCGGGTGCATGGCGTACCCCGGCAACCACGGTGATTGAACTGGTGGTCAACGACACCGACGGCGCACAAACTCTGCAACAATTGCTGGCGCAGGTAAGCCGTCTATGATCCTGCACGCGCAGGCAAAAGACGCACAGCCAGGTTCACCCTGGCTGGTTTTTCTGCACGGCTTTTCGGGTGACGGTCAGGAGTGGCAGCCGGTTGGCGAGCAGCTTACGAATTTTTCCCGGCTGTATGTTGATTTACCCGGTCACGGCGGATCGACAGATATTCGCGTCAGCGGATTTACCGATGTCATTGCTTTGCTGCGTAATACCCTTATTAGTTACAACATACTAAACTACTGGCTGGTGGGATATTCGCTCGGCGGCAGAGTGGCGATGATGGCGGCCTGTCAGGAGATGCCGGGGCTTTGCGGCCTGGTGGTTGAAGGCGGTCATCCGGGACTGCAAAGCGAGGCTGAACGCGACGCGCGCCGACGTTCCGATCATCGCTGGGCGGAACGTTTTCGCCATGACGCGCTGGCTGACGTGTTTACTGACTGGTATCAGCAGCCGGTGTTTGCCTCGCTGAACGCGCAGCAACGAGAAGCGCTGGTTGTTCTGCGTAGCCAGAATAACGGCGAAACGCTGGCGGCAATGCTGGAGGCCACTTCGCTGGCGGTCCAGCCTGATTTACGCGAGGCGCTCAACGCGCGCGCATTTCCGTTTTATTATTTATGTGGTGAACGTGACAGCAAATTCTGCGCTCTCGCGACGGAGTTAGCGGCGACCCGCCATGTGATTCGTAACGCCGGACACAACGCGCATCGGGAAAATCCCGCGGGCGTGGTGGACTGTCTGGCTCAGATTCTGCGTCTCTGACTAAAGGACACACTATGATCTATCCTGATGAAACAATGCTTTATGCGCCGGTAGAATGGCAAGATTGCTCCGAAGGCTACACCGACATTCGCTATGAGAAATCGACCGACGGTATCGCAAAAATCACCATTAATCGTCCACAGGTGCGCAACGCATTCCGTCCTCTGACCGTCAAAGAGATGATTCAGGCGCTGGCGGATGCCCGTTACGACGATAACGTGGGTGTGATTATTCTGACTGGCGCAGGCGATAAAGCCTTCTGTGCCGGCGGCGACCAGAAGGTTCGCGGCGACTACGGCGGCTATCAGGATGACTCCGGCGTGCATCATCTGAACGTGCTGGACTTCCAGCGCCAGATCCGTACCTGTCCGAAGCCGGTTGTGGCGATGGTGGCGGGTTACTCCATTGGCGGCGGTCATGTGCTGCATATGATGTGCGACCTGACGATCGCGGCGGAAAATGCCATCTTCGGCCAGACCGGCCCGAAAGTCGGTTCTTTCGACGGCGGCTGGGGCGCATCTTACATGGCGCGGATCGTTGGGCAGAAGAAAGCGCGTGAAATCTGGTTCCTATGCCGTCAGTACGACGCTAAACAGGCGCTGGATATGGGGCTGGTCAACACCGTGGTTCCGCTGGCGGATCTGGAAAAAGAGACCGTGCGCTGGTGTCGTGAAATGCTGCAAAACAGCCCGATGGCGCTGCGTTGCCTGAAAGCCGCGCTGAACGCTGACTGTGATGGTCAGGCCGGCCTGCAGGAACTGGCGGGTAACGCGACCATGCTGTTCTATATGACGGAAGAAGGTCAGGAAGGCCGTAACGCCTTCAACCAGAAACGTCAGCCTGATTTCAGCAAATTCAAACGGAATCCGTAATGCGTAGCGCGCAGGTATACCGCTGGCAGATCCCCATGGACGCGGGGGTGGTTCTGCGCGACAGGCGGTTAAAAACGCGTGACGGGCTGTATGTCCGTCTGCACGACGGCGAGCGTCAGGGATGGGGAGAGATCTCTCCACTGCCGGGCTTCAGTCAGGAAACCTGGGAAGAGGCGCAGGTTGCGCTGCTGGCCTGGGTTGACGGCTGGCAGCAAGGAGAAGACGCATTGCCGACAATGCCTTCTGTGGCCTTTGGCGTCAGCTGTGCGCTGGCGGAACTGGAAGGCGTCTTGCCAGAGGCAGCGGATTACCGGGCAGCGCCGCTGTGTACCGGGGATCCTGACGATCTGGTGCTCCAGCTTGCCGACATGCCCGGCGAAAAAGTGGCGAAGGTGAAGGTCGGACTGTACGAAGCGGTTCGCGACGGCATGGTGGTCAATTTGCTGCTGGAGGCGATACCGGAGCTGCAGTTGCGGCTGGATGCTAACCGTGCCTGGACGCCGCTGAAGGCCCAGCAGTTCGCGAAGTACGTGAACCCGGACTACCGCAACCGCATCGCTTTCCTCGAAGAACCGTGCAGAACACGCGATGACTCGCGAGTCTTTGCCCGGGAAACCGGTATTGCCATCGCCTGGGACGAGAGCCTGCGTGAAGCGGATTTTGCCTTTGAGGCAGAAGAGGGCGTCCGTGCGGTGGTTATCAAACCGACGCTGACCGGTTCGCTGGAGAAAGTACGCGAACAGGTGCAGGCGGCGCATGCGCTGGGGCTGACGGCGGTGATCAGTTCGTCTATTGAGTCGAGCCTGGGCCTGACGCAACTGGCGCGCATTGCCGCGTGGCTCACGCCAGATACCATTCCGGGACTGGATACGCTGAGTCTGATGCAGGCACAGCAGATTCGTCGCTGGCCGGGCAGCGCCTTGCCGCTGATTAACGACGACGCGCTGGAACGCCTGCGATGACCTTTCCTGACTGGCCGTGGCGTTACTGGCGGCAGGTTCAGGGAGACGTGCCAGCCTTACGCCTGAATGATGAGGTGCTAAGCTGGCGCGCACTCTGTAACCGGACTGATGCCCTGGCGAGCGGTTTTGCCGCACAGGGCGTCACCGAAGGCAGCGGCGTTATGCTGCGCGCCTGGAATCATCCGCAGACCCTGCTGGCGTGGCTGGCGCTGTTGCAGTGCGGAGCAAGGATTTTGCCGGTCAATCCACAACTTCCTCACCCGCTGCTGGCAACCCTGTTACCCGATCTCACGTTGCAGTTTGCGCTGGATCTGGAGGGAGAAAATTCGTTTCCCTTTCTGATCTCGCTGGACTGTCAGGACGCTGACGGTCAGCATGCCGTCGACTGGCAACCGCAGCGTCTGTGTTCCATGACGCTGACCTCCGGCTCGACGGGTCTACCGAAAGCGGCGGTCCATACCTGCCAGGCGCATCTTGCCAGTGCTGAAGGCGTGCTGTCGCTGATGACGCTGGCAAAAGAGGATGACTGGCTGCTCTCTCTGCCATTGTTTCATGTCTCTGGACAGGGAATTCTGTGGCGCTGGTTATCCGCCGGGGCGCGGATAACCGTGCGGGAAAAACAGCCGCTGGAACAGATGCTGGTCGGCTGTACGCATGCTTCGCTGGTGCCGACGCAACTCTGGCGACTGCTGGTGAACCAGACGCCGGTGGCGCTGAAAGCGGTTTTGCTGGGCGGCGCAGTGATTCCGGTCGCGTTAACCGAACAGGCGCGCGCACAGGGCATTCGCTGCTGGTGTGGTTACGGCCTGACGGAATTTGCCTCGACGGTGTGTGCGAAAGAGGCGGACGGTCTGGCTGATGTGGGTATGCCCTTACCAGGACGAGAAGTCAGAATCGTGAATGACGAAGTCTGGCTGCGGGCGGCCAGTATGGCGGAAGGCTACTGGCGAAACGGTAAACTGGTTCCGCTGGTCAACGATGAAGGCTGGTTTGCCACACGCGATCGCGGCGTGCTGAATGATGGCAAACTGACCATCGCCGGGCGTCTGGATAATCTCTTTTTTAGCGGCGGAGAGGGGATTCAGCCCGAAGAGGTGGAACGGGTAATTGTGACACATCCCCATGTGCTGCAGGCGTTTATCGTCCCGATCGCGGACGCCGAGTTTGGTCATCGTCCGGTGGCGGTGGTTGAATATGACGCTGATGTTTCACAGACCGCTCTTAGTGAATGGGTGAAGGACAAGCTGGCACGCTTCCAGCAGCCGGTCCACTGGCTTTCTCTACCTGCAGAATTGAAAAATGGGGGAATCAAGATTTCCCGACGGGCAATTGTTGATTGGGTGAATGAAATATTAAGAAAACATTAATTTCACCTCGCAATTTTACCAATTGATGCCCATTGCCACTTTGTTTATCTGCTACTGTGTAACGTAATGTAAACGTTCCCGATAAGTAAAGGTAAGCAATGGAATGGCAGGTGAAGAAGTCATGCTATGACAAAACGTCAGGGAAGCATGCATTAGTGTTGAGTGATGCCGGCGGTTCACTGAAAATGATCGCCGAAGTTCAGTCCGACATTGTGGTGAATGCCGGTGATATCCTTTCCCCGCAGAAGGATGCCCTGTATTCCGTCAACCGTGATAACGGGCGGACGGTGAAGATTCTGGATGCCAGAAGCTATACCTGCGACGAGTGGGAGCGCCTGAAGAGGCTACTGGTAAAAAAATGAGTATCAGCGAGTTCTCCGCTGCGCGGGCAGAAAAATGAACATCAGTCCGGCCATGATGCACAGTACGCCCAGCAACGCTTTCAGGGAAAATGCGCCTTGCCAGCCGGGTAAGGTCATCGACGCCACCCACACCAGCACATAACTCAGGCTGAGCAGCGCGTAAGCCTTGCTCAGCGCGAGGTGATGCAGCGCGTTATGCCAGCAGAAAACCGACAGCAAATAGCCCACCAGGCCGGCGAATAGCGCGAAGGTACCGGTATGACCGGAGAACAGCGCCGGGATAAACGTCTGCCACTGCGTCATCGGCGGCAGTTGTGCCATCGCATAGCCCAGACCCAGTTGCGCGACGGACGTGATGACAACGCTGCACAGTCCCCACAGTAATCCCATCACGCCGCGCTCCCCAGAATAAAAATACCGCTGATAATCAAGGCGATGCCCAGCCAGTGACGAAGTGTCACCGGTTCGCGCCAGATTTTCCATGCCAGCAGTGTGACCCAGACAAAATTCAGGCTGAGCATGGGGTAAGCAATACCCACAGGAATGCTCTGCAATACCAGCAACCACAAGACCATTGCCAGGCCGAGGCAGGCGAGCGCCAGCCCCAGCCACAGGGTAATATGACGTCTTCGCGCGCGTGTTGGCACGCGGAACGTCGCCTGCTTCTGGCATAACTGCCCCGCAACGCTGAGCAGGCTGGCCATCACTAAAACCAGCCAGATCATTTGGGACGATACTGAATCAGCACCAGACGCCCCTGATTATCGATTGTATCGGCAGGCGGAATGGCAAGGCGGTTGATGTCTTCATCTTTCGCGATAGTGAGCACGAGCGTAATAATCCCCTCCTGACGGTGTTGGCTGAGCCAGTCCGCAAAATCGGCATAGCGAATGAACCGGCCTTTGGCATCGGGATAGTTAAGGCCATATTTCAGTTCGCCTGTTTGCCCATACATTAAGATGTCATCCCGCTTCAGACTCCAGGCCAGACCAGCGGCGACCCCCACGCTATCGGTAAGAATGTAGCGGCTCGGCGCGAGGTTTTCTCGGGTCATTTCGACAAAAAACTGCGGCTGTTTGGATTCCATCACCCGATCGGGAACGGAAAAACCAAACAATAATGCCAACGCCAGTGGACACAACGCGGCGTAAACCCAGCTTTTCTCCGTGTTACTCAGCGTATACCAGCCGAAAAAGGTCCACAGGAAAAAAATACCCAGCGAGCAGAAGACCTTGTATACCTCGATGTGCACCCAGACCGGCGATTTCAGCGGCCCCCACGGCGAGACGACCAGCGTGGCAATAATCCCGATAATACCAAACAGGATATTGATCCAGCCGTTGATGCGCAGCGCGGCATAGCCCTTTTCCGCGGCGTTCAGCCCATATCTCGCCATCAGTATCGCGAGCGGGGCGAAACATGACAGGATATAGGTGGGCAATTTACCTTTGGCGATGCTGAAGAACACCAGCGGCATCACTATCCAACCGAGCAGATAGAGGGCACCGCGCGATTCATCGCGCTCCTGCCAGCCGGTTTTTAATGCTCCCGGAAGCAGCGCAAGCCACGGCAGACTTCCGGCGATCAGCACCGGCAGATAGTACCAGAATGGCGCTTTGTGCTGGGCGTCGTCCATCGCGAAACGCTGGATATGTTCAACCCAGAAAAAGTAGTGCCAGAAATCGGGTTCACGTTGGGTGATAGCCAGTCCCCACGGCAGGATGACGGCGACACAGCTGATGACCGCCAATCCGCCGTAAAGAAACAGGTCTTTCCAGCGTTTCTGCGCGGCGACCCACGGCAACACGCTGAGCACCGGTACGGCAAGCGCCAGAAAGCCCTTGGTCATGACGCCCATCCCGCAGGTCACGCCCAGCAGCAGGAATCCCATGCTTTTCCCTTGCCAGGTGGTGGACTGCATCGCCAGCCAGAAGCAGCACATTCCCGCCATCAGCCAGAGCGCGATCAGCGGATCGAGTACCGCATAGGTGCCAATCCCGTAAACAATGAACAACGACAAAAAGATAATGGCCGACAACAGCGCGGTACGCGTATCCCGCCATAAGCGCATGGCGAGCCATCCCACCAGTGCGGCGGTTACCAGCGTCGCAAAAATCGCGCCAGCGCGAACGCCGAAGTTGTTCGCTCCAAACAGCCATTGCCCGATGCTGTTGATCCAGTATCCGGCAATCGGTTTTTCAAAGTAACGCACTCCCAAAAAATGGGGGACAAGCCAGTCGCCGGATGCCAGCATTTCGCGACTGATCTCGGCATAGCGCGTTTCATCAGGCTGCCACAGCAGGCGCAGGTCGATGGGAATGATGTACCAGAACGCGATAAGTGCGATCAGTATCTGATAATAACGGGTGTTCTTCATCGTGTGACGCTCATCGCTTGCTGACAGCCTAACCATCCTTCTCTTCCCGCGATTTTACCGCGAATAATCTCTCCCGACGGCAAGGTATTGCGATCGGCAGGCAGCAGATCGCCAAGCGGGCAGAAGGTGATGCCCGCATCTGCCGCACGCTGGAGCAGATCCTCAAACTGGCTATGCCAGGCGCCGCCTTCGACTTCGGCATGGATGGTATACACGGGGGGACCGGGATCCTGCTGCATCCGGGAGAGGATCCAGTCGTTGAAATCTTCCGCCTGAACCTCGCGACCCACCGCTTCGTCCCACGTGGGCAGCGTGACCGGAATTTGCGGTGTGGCGAACGAACCATCCTCGAGAAGCGGACGGAACGGCGTCCTGCCGCGGCAATCGCTGTTGTAACGCAGAGGGAATGCCTCTTTGGCGAGAACCACACGCTGGTCAGCGCGCCAGCCTGCGACGGCTGAACAGGTCACCGGCTGGCCGGTGATCGCCTCCAGGGCGGTTATCCCGTGCAAAATATCGGCGATCAACTGCTGTTTGCTCCACTGAGGGCTACGGGCCTGCCAGGCATGGTGATCCCAGGCGTGTAGCCCGGTTTCATGCAGGCGCGCCGCTTCCCGGATAATCTCTGCGTTTGCGCGGCCGATTTCTTTCCCCGGCCAGGCGGTACCGGCCAGCAGAATATCCCAGCCGTAAAGAGAAGCCGCGTTTGAGCGCAGCATCTTCCACAGAAACTGCGGTTTGATCAGGCGCCAGAGATGGCGCCCCATGTTGTCTGGTCCGACGCTAAAGAAAAAACTTGCCCGAATGTGGTATCGGCTCAATGACGCTAACAGGCGTGGCACACCTTCGCGGGTGCCACGGAAGGTATCGACATCAATTCGCAAGCCTACTTTTGTCATGATGAATGTTCCGTGAGATCCACGCTGCGCAAGAAGAAATCCAGCGTCTCGTCGACCGTTTCGCGCATGTCGATGGTCGGTTCCCAGTCCAGGCAACGTTTTGCATTACGGATGTTGGGCTTACGGTGCTCAACATCCTGATAGCCTTTGCCATAGTAGCTGCTGCTCTCGACGACCCGTAACCCGGCAAACGGCGGGAAGTGATTGCGCAGTGGATGTTTGTCGAAACTCTCCAGCAGCATTTCCGCCAGTTCCTTGATGCTGGCTTCGTTTTCCGGGTTACCGATGTTGATGATTTCACCGTCACAGCGGCCACCCGCGTTTTCAATGATCCGGTATAGCGCTTCGATACCGTCGCGAATATCCGTAAAGCAGCGCTTCTGTTTCCCCCCTTCGATCAGCTTGATCGGCGAGCCTTCTACCAGATTGAGGATCAGCTGTGTAATGGCGCGCGAGCTGCCGATTCGCGCGGAATTCAGGCTGTCCAGACGCGGCCCCATCCAGTTGAACGGGCGGAAGAGGGTAAAGCGCAGTCCTTCTTTTTCGCCGTATGCCCAAATGACGCGATCGAGAAGCTGTTTGGACACCGAGTAAATCCAGCGGGGTTTATTGACCGGCCCGACAATGAGATTCGAGCTATCCTCATCGAACACTTTGTCGGTACACATTCCGTAAACTTCGGAAGTCGATGGGAAAATGATGCGCTTACGGTATTTCACGCAATAGCGAATGATTTTCAGGTTCTCTTCAAAATCCAGTTCAAAGACGCGCAGCGGGTTGCGGGTATATTCAATAGGGGTGGCAATGGCCACCAGCGGCAACACGACATCACATTTCTTAACGTGATATTCGATCCATTCAGAATGAATGCTGATGTCACCTTCCACAAAATGAAAACGCGGATGACTGAGGAAACGACTGATTGCGTCGCTGCCGATGTCCAGACCATAGATTTCATAGTGGTCTTCGCGTAACAGACGTTCGGTAAGATGGTTGCCGATGAAGCCATTCACGCCGAGGATCAGCACGCGGGTGCGGCGCTTGCTGGCGGCCAGCGATGGGGTGTTTAAACGAGAACCCGCAACCAGGCCGAGAATCTGTGCTAACTGTGCGCCTTGCACCGTGATGCCGTTGCCAGCCTGTCCAGTCACCACTTCCAGCGCACCTTCGGAACAGGCGATCAGCAGAGGGGAGACGGAAATCACGGTACCCGGTTGCGCGGTCTGGTTCTGAGCGTGGACGCGGGATGACCAGATAGTGAATTTCTGCGTACCGGAATAGCTGAACGCGCCCGGCCAGGGGGCCGCGACCGCCCGCACCATGTTGTGCAGCGTCGTTGCCGGTCTGTTCCAGGTCAGGAAGCTGTCTTCTGGCGTGCGGCGACCAAAGTAGGTCGCTTCACTCTCGTTTTGCTGGACGTCGTGTATCTCTTTTCGTTCGATGGCCGGTAATGCTTGTTCCAGCACCCGCCGTGCGGTCTGGCAAAGCTTATGATGTAGCGTAAGGGCCGTGTCGTCAGGCGAGATGGCGACGCGCTGTTGCGCGACAATGGCACCCGCATCGGCGCGTTTCACCATGCGGTGCAACGTCACGCCGGTTTCGCTTTCGCCATTCACCAGCACCCAGTTCAGCGGAGCGCGACCGCGATATTTCGGCAGTAGCGAACCGTGCAGGTTAAATGCGCCAGCCGGTGCCAGCGCCAGAATCGCATCGCTGAGCAGATGGCGATAGTAGAAAGAGAAAATAACGTCGGGAGCGAGTTGGCCGATACGCTCGGCCCAGATTGGGTGATTGACGTCATCGGGAGCATAGACCGGGATCCCCGCGTCAGCTGCCAGGCGAGAAACGGAGCCAAAAAACGCGTTTTCTCCCGGATTATCCGCATGCGTAAAAATGGCGGCAATTTCATAGCCGGCGTCGAGCACGGCCTGAACGCCCAAACACCCCATATCGTGATACGCGAAGACAACGGCTTTCATTGTTGGTTTTCCTTAGTAGAGTGCAGACTTTCCGGACGAATAACTTGCTGGACGAAATAGCGGGGACGGGCGCGTACATCGTTGTAAATCCGACCGATATATTCGCCGAGTAAACCCATGCCGATGAACTGCGCGCCAATAAAGGTAAACAGAACGGCAAACAGCATGAAAACCCCTTCTGCCGCCCATTGGGGGCCCAGCGTCAGGCGGAGGATGACGAGGAGTATCGACAGGGTAAATCCGGTGACGGCAATGACGCTGCCGAGCAGGCTCAGCATGCGCAGAGGCGTTGTCGTCAGGCAGGTCACCAGGTCGTACATCAGGTTAATCAGCCGCATAAAGCTGTATTTGGAGTCGCCAAATTCACGTTCAGCGTGATGAACGGGGATCTCCGTGGCGCGTCGGGCAAAGATATTCGCCAGAATCGGGATAAACGTGCTGCGTTCATGGCAATGCAGCATGGCATCAATAATGTGACGGCGATAAGCGCGAAGCATGCAGCCGTAGTCGCCCATCGCTTTGCCCGTGGTTCTCTGAATCAGATGGTTGATCATCTTCGAGGCTGTCTTGCGAAACAGACTGTCCTGACGATTCTGGCGCACGGTGCCGACCACGTCATACCCTTCGTCGGCTTTTGCCACCAGGCGAGGGATCTCTTCCGGTGGGTTTTGCAGATCGGCATCAAGCGTAATAATCAGGTCGCCGGTGACGTGACTGAATCCTGCCATGATGGCGGAATGCTGCCCGTAGTTGCGGTTCAGCAAAATCGAAACAACGTGGCTGCCTTCGGCTTCTGACGCGTCAATCAACAACTGTGCGGAGTTGTCGCTGCTGCCGTCATCAATCAACAGGATCTCATAATCTTTTCCCAGACTCTCGCAGGCTGCGGTGGTTCGCCTGAGCAGTTCCGGCAGGCTTTCCTGTTCGTTGTAGACAGGGATCACCACCGATACTTTCGTTATCGGGAGGGCTTCAAACATGGCTATTTTCCTGCAATCTGGCGAAGCGCGGTAATGACGCGAGCGGTATCCGCCGGGGTCATATCGGGAAACAGCGGTAGCGAGCAGATACGCGCACTGTTCCATTCGGTATTGGGGAGCGACAGGGTGTTAAAGCGTTCGCGGTAATATTTCTGCGTGTGTGCCGCGCGGAAATGCAAACCTGTACCGATCCCCTGGGCTTTAAGTGCCTCCATCAGCGCGTCGCGACTGATGCCGCACCGATCTTCGTCGGTACGAATAATAAACAGATGCCAGGCATGCACGTGGGGCCACGGCGGCAGACTCAGCGGCTGAAACGGGAGATCGGCCAGCGCGTGTTGGTACTCCAGGGCGATGACTGCCCGACGATGGTTGAGCGTCTCAAGCTTCTCTAACTGAACCAGGGCCATCGCCGCGTTAATGTCGGTCAGATTGTATTTATAGCCTGGCGTCAGGACCTCCGCCTGGGGCGCACGACCCCAGGTCTGGCGATCGAAGGCATCAACGCCGAGTCCGTGAAACTTCAGGTTGCGTAGCTGCCTGGCGAGTGACTCATCGTCGGTGACGATGAGTCCCCCTTCTGCACAAGTGACATTCTTGATGGCGTGAAAGGAGAAAATCGCGGTGCCCCGAGCGCCGACGTGGCGACCCTGATAATAAGTGCCGACCGCGTGGGCGGCATCTTCGATAACCGCAATACCGTGGCGTTCCGCGAGGGCGTAAATAGCATCCAGATCGGCCGGTGCGCCGGCGTAATGGACGGGAATGATGGCTTTCGTGCGCGGGGTGATGGCAGCTTCAATGTGTTCAGCGGTGACCATCAGCGTGTCGCGGTCGACATCCACCATGACCGGGGTTGCCCCCAGCAGCACAATCATGTTCAGTGTGGAAACCCAGGTCATTGACGGGGTGATGACTTCATCACCGGCACCGATTCCCAGCGCCATGAGGGCGATATGCATACCTGCCGTGGCAGAACTCACGGCAATGGCGTGTTGGTTTCCCGTCAACTGGCAGAAAGCCTCTTCCAGTTGCTGATTTTTCGGGCCAGTGGTAATCCATCCAGAATCGAGAACCGCTTTGATAGCGGCAAGTTCTTCCGTACCTACCGCCGGGCGAGAGAAAGGCAGAAAATCAGACATTATATTTCCTTCAGCCATTTGGATACTGCGAGCCTTTTATTTATTGCGTCATAAACAGGAGGCTAAATGAGGATTATCCAGTCAGACCTAAATAGTAGTATATGAATATTAAATTAACCTTAAGAACTTAACGTTATGGAAATATATGCTTTTTTACCCACGTTGCATTTGCAATGGCCGTGGCTTTCGGGCATTTTCCCCACATAAACGATCGTGCCTTTCATTAAGCAGTACGCTGCAAGGTTATATTTCTGTTTGCCGGTATCAAGTGGAGTTTAATGTGTTTGTAGTATCCCAATATTTTGTTAAATACAAAAAATATACCGTTGTTCTGCTATCGGCACTGGCGATCATGGTGGGGCTGGGCAGCCATTTCGCCTGGAGCAGCAACGGTCTACCGAGAATCGATTCCCGTACCCTGGCGGTACTGGCAAAACAGCATCCGGTAGTGGTGCTGTTTCGCCATGCTGAGCGCTGTGACCGGTCAGACAATACCTGTCTGTCGGATAAAACCGGCATCACTGAGCATGGGGCGATGCAGGCTCGCGCGCTGGGCGCCTCGTTTAGCAAAGAGATTAAAGACTACGATCTGTATGCCAGCGATACGGTGCGCACTGTTCAGTCAGCAACCTGGTTTGCTGCGGATAAAAAATTGACGGTGGATAAAGGCATGCATGCCTGTGGCCGGGGAACCGGGCAGGCCATTGAGCGTTTAGCAAATAAGTCGGAAAATAAAGACGTGGTTATTTTTACTCATAATCATTGCCTGACCTATCTGGCAAAAAATATGCGTGGCGTAAAATTGACACCGGATTATCTGGACGGTCTGGTGATGCATGTCGATAAGGGAAAACTGTATCTTGACGGTAAACTGGTCTCACCTTAACCAACATTATGAATAAAAGATGACAGCCGCAACAGCTGTCATCAGAGATTATAATAACCCTTTCAGTGTTAAGGTTTTCACTGTCGCAACGTTCAGATCGTATTGAGGTAAATCTTCCGGCTTGACCCAGGCAAACGCCTGAAATTCTTCATTGATATGCACTTCGCGATTGGCGGCGGTGCAGTCAAAAATCAGGTAAATCATATAGATCTCTTCCTGACTGCCATCGGGGTAGGTTTTCGTACGGATATCGTCACTGAAGGTCCAGGGTTTGATGTCAGTCAGAACCAGCGCACTGCCCAGTTCTTCGCGAATCTCACGGCGCAGGGCCTCTTCAATACGTTCTCCTGGCTCAACGCCACCGCCAGACAGCGCCCATTGACCCGGGAAAACTCCCCGATCGTTAGCCATCTGGCACAGGAGATAACTTCCTGCATTCTGTATTAAGGGGCAAACAATAGTCCTTTGACGCACGGTAATGTTCCTTGAAGCAGAGGTAGAGTTAGCAGGGAAAAGTTTATCCCCTGGCAACATCAGATAACATGTTTATTTTCCATTCACATGAGAAATGTACTGTAAGGGAAAGCGATAAATAAGAAATGGTTCCCGGACTCTCTCCGGGTCGATAAAAGGAATTAACGGCTCTCTTCTTCCTGCGTACCGGTATTATTTGGTTACAAAACGTTGAGCGATCGCTT
This sequence comes from Citrobacter sp. T1.2D-1, assembly GCF_950098555.1. NCBI lineage: Bacteria > Pseudomonadati > Pseudomonadota > Gammaproteobacteria > Enterobacterales > Enterobacteriaceae > Citrobacter > Citrobacter sp. T1.2D-1. The sequence continues at coordinate 158,799 of NZ_CATNHH010000067.1, read as the reverse complement.
TTTTAGCTCATTGATTCCTTTGGCGTTGGCAGTACAATCCCGCAGCTTTGGGAAACTTTATGTATTTGCTTGCTGGAAAGGGTAAAAATGAAGAAAAGCGTATTATTTGGAATAGCTGGAATGCTGTTCGTTTCTGCTTCTGCGAGTGCCATGAGCATCAGCGGTCAGGCGGGTAAAGAATATACCAACATTGGCGTCGGGTTTGGCACGGAGTCTACCGGACTGGCCTTGAGCGGTAACTGGATGCATAGCGATGACGACGGCGACGCTGCGGGGCTGGGATTGGGTATGAATATTCCACTCGGCCCGATGCTGGCGACCGTGGGCGGCAAAGGGGTCTATACCAGCCCGAACGACAGTGATGAAGGCTATGCGGCCGCCGTTGGCGGTGGATTACAGTGGCCGATAGGCGACAGCGTCCGCCTGTTCGGTGAGTACTACTACTCTCCGGATTCGTTATCCAGCGGTATCCAGAGCTATGAAGAGGCAAATGCCGGCGCGCGCTTGAAGATCATGCGTCCGCTTAGCATTGAAGCGGGTTATCGCTACCTGAATCTGGCGGGTAAAGATGGCAATCGCGATAATGCCATTGCGGACGGCCCATACGTTGGGGTCAACGCCAGCTTCTGACCCCGGTGGCGCGATCTCCTGTCGCGCCACTTTTATTCCCTTCAGGATATTTCTCTGCCACGCCACTTCCCCCTTTGCGTTATAGTATTTTCATCATAAAAGCAGGAGAACACGATGTTAAACGTGGAGATGTTATCCACCGGGGATGAAGTGTTGCACGGGCAAATCGTCGACACGAATGCTGCCTGGCTGGCCGATTTTTTCTTTAATCAGGGATTGCCCTTAACGCGCCGTAATACGGTGGGCGACAACCTCAACGATCTGGTCGCCATTTTGCGCGAGCGGAGTCAGCATGCTGATGTTTTGATCGTCAACGGCGGCCTGGGGCCGACCAGCGACGATCTCAGCGCGCTTGCTGCGGCGACGGCGAAAGGGGAAGGGCTGGTTCTGCACGAGGCCTGGCTTGCCGAGATGGAGCGATTCTTCCGGGAGCGCGGCAGAGTGATGGCGCCCAGCAACCGTAAACAGGCGGAACTGCCCGCCAGCGCCGAATTCATCAATAATCCTGTCGGCACCGCCTGCGGCTTTGCCGTGCAGCTCAATCGTTGTCTGATGTTCTTTACGCCGGGCGTACCGTCAGAATTTAAAGTGATGGTGGAACATGAGATCCTGCCACGTTTGCGCGAGCGTTTCTCTCTCACTGAGCCGCCGCTGTGTCTGCGTCTGACCACTTTTGGCCGTTCGGAAAGCGATCTGGCGCAAAGCCTCGACTCGCTTTCATTACCGGAAGGGGTGACCCTGGGTTATCGCTCATCGATGCCAATTATCGAGCTTAAACTGACCGGACCGTACGCCCAGCGTGAGGCGATGCGCAGCCTGTGGCAGGAGGTCAAGCGCGTTGCCGGGCAAAATCTGATTTTTGAAGGCACCGAAGGACTTCCTTTGCAGATTGCGCGCGAGTTGCAGAAAAGGCAGCTCAGCCTGACGTTGAGTGAGCAGTTCACCGGCGGGCTGGTGGCATTGCAGCTTTCTCGCGCGGGTGCGCCGCTGCTGGCCAGCGAAGTGGTACCTTCGCAGGAAGAGACGCTGGCGCAGACCGCGCACTGGACGTCGGAACGACGCGGTAAACATTACGCCGGACTGGCGCTGGCGATATCCGGGCTGGAAAACGATCACCTGAACTTTGCGCTGGCGACGCCAGATGGGACGTTTGCTCTGCGCGTGCATTTCAGCGTGACCCGTCACAGCCTGCTGGTCCGTCAGGAGGTCTGCGCGATGATGGCGCTTAACATGCTGCGTCGCTGGTTCAACGAACAGGATATTGCCAGCGAGCATGGCTGGATTGACGTGGTTGAATCGCTGACGCTGTAGTTTTTAATCGCCCGATGGCGCTGTGCTTTTCGGGCTGATTCTCTTTCTGTCCAACCCGCTGTACTCCTCGCGAAAAAATCCGTGATTCATCTCGCATTTTTGCACGTTATTTCTCCATTCTGCTGGAAGAAAGACGCGACATGACGCGCTTCACAAATTTACCCGCCATGACCGATCACACTGATTCCAGTATCTCAGACTGGAGTCCAGTATGTTGGAATCAAGCAAAGTCCCGGCGCTCACCCGCGCCATTGATATTCTCAATCTGATTGCGCGGATTGGCCCCTGCAGTGCCGCCACCATCATTGAAACGCTGGGTATTCCCAAAAGCACGGCTTACCTGCTGTTGAGTGAACTGAAGCGTCAGCGGTTTATCAGCGTCGATCATCAGGAGAACTTTTGTCTGTGGACTAAGCTGGTGGAGCTTTCCGGCCATGCGCTCAGCAAAATGGATCTGCGCGAACTGGCGCGTCCGCGCCTGACGAAACTGATGGATGAAACAGGGCTGCTCTGCCATCTGGGGATCATCGATCATGAGAGCGCGTATTACATTCTGAAGGTGGAATCGTCTTCGACCATCAGCGTGCGCTCCCATGAAGGGAAAAGCCTGTCGCTGTATCGCTCTGGCATTGGTAAATGTCTGCTGGCGTGGCAGCCTGCTGCCGTGCGCAACGCTATCATTGAGCAACTGGTGTGGGAGCAGGCGACCCCCACCACGATCACTCAACCTCAGCAACTCAGAGACGAACTGGAACGCATCCGCCAGCGCGGCTGGAGCTTTGATAACGGAGAAGATTATCCGGATGTGCGCTGCGTCGCCGCCCCCATTTTTAATGCCAATAACGAACCCGCCGCCGCCATTTCGGTGGTCGGCACCCGTTTAGAAATCAACGAAGAGAATCGTGATTATCTTGCTGGCAAAGCCATTGCCTGCGCGAAGGATATTTCACGTCTATTGGGATGGAAAAGTCCCTTCGATTCACTCGCATCATAATAATGGAGAACATCATGACCCTACCCAAAATTAAACATGTCCGCGCCTGGTTTACCGGTGGAGCAACGGCAGAAAAAGGAGCCGGCGGCGGCGATTATCATGACCAGGGCGCTAACCACTGGATTGACGATCACATCGCCACGCCGATGAGTAAATATCGTGAGTACGAACAGTCGCGTCAGTCGTTTGGGATTAACGTGCTGGGTACGCTGATTGTTGAAGTTGAAGCCGAAAACGGACAGACGGGCTTTGCGGTCTCCACGGCAGGAGAGATGGGCTGCTTTATCGTTGAAAAACATCTCAACCGTTTTATCGAAGGGAAATGCGTCAGCGATATCAAACTCATTCACGATCAGATGCTCGGTGCGACCATGTATTACTCGGGATCCGGCGGTCTGGTGATGAACACCATCTCTTGCGTTGATTTGGCGCTGTGGGATCTGTTTGGCAAGGTGGTGGGCCTGCCGGTTTACAAACTGCTGGGCGGCGCGGTGCGCGATGAAATTCAGTTCTATGCCACCGGCGCGCGTCCTGACCTGGCAAAAGAGATGGGCTTCATTGGCGGCAAAATGCCGACTCATTGGGGACCGCACGATGGCGACGCGGGGATCCGCAAAGATGCCGCCATGGTAGCGGAAATGCGTGAGAAGTGCGGCCCGGATTTCTGGCTGATGCTGGACTGCTGGATGAGTCAGGACGTGAATTACGCCACGAAACTGGCCCACGCCTGCGCGCCATCTAACCTGAAGTGGATTGAAGAGTGTTTGCCGCCGCAGCAGTACGAAGGCTATCGCGAACTGAAACGCAATGCGCCAGCTGGAATGATGGTCACCAGCGGCGAGCACCACGGCACGCTGCAGTCCTTCCGCACGCTGGCGGAAACTGGAATCGATATCATGCAGCCGGATGTCGGCTGGTGCGGCGGCCTGACCACGCTGGTCGAGATTGCTGCGATTGCGAAATCGCGTGGACAACTGGTCGTACCGCACGGCTCGTCGGTCTATTCGCACCATGCGGTGATTACTTTCACCAACACGCCGTTCAGTGAGTTCTTGATGACCAGTCCGGACTGCTCAACGATGCGTCCGCAGTTTGACCCGATTCTGCTTGATGAGCCGGTACCGGTGAATGGCCGCATTCATAAGTCCGTGCTGGATAAACCGGGATTTGGCGTCGAGCTTAACCGCGACTGTAACCTGAAACGCCCTTATAGCCACTAATGACCTGTGCGTTGCCGCAGAGACGGCAACGCCCTCATTTCTTTGAGGATCTTGCTATGAGTACCACTCTTCTTGACGGCGTAGTGAAGAAAAACCGCGCACGTTTGATCCCGTTCATGCTGGCACTGTATGTACTGGCGTTTCTGGACCGTTCGAACATTGGCTTTGCCAAAGAGACCTATCAGATTGATACCGGGCTGAGCAATGAGGCCTACGCGCTCGGCGCGGGGATCTTCTTCGTGGTCTACGCCTTTCTCGGCGTGCCCGCTAACCTGCTGATGCGCAAACTGGGGGCCAGAACCTGGATTGGCACCACTACGCTGCTGTGGGGATTCCTCTCCGCCGCGATGGCGTGGGCGGATACCGAGGCGAAATTCCTCATTATCCGTACTCTGCTGGGGGCGGCAGAAGCCGGTTTCTTCCCCGGCATGATCTATCTCACCTCACAATGGTTCCCACAGCGTAACCGCGCCAGCATTATGGGGCTGTTTTACATGGGGGCGCCGCTGGCGTTGACGCTGGGATCGCCGCTGTCCGGCGCACTGTTGGAGATGCACGGCTTTATGGGCTATCCCGGCTGGTTCTGGATGTTCGTTATCGAAGGTTTGCTGGCGGTAGGCGCAGGGATTTTCACCTTCTTCTGGCTGGATGACACCCCACAACAGGCGCGTTTCCTCAGCGTTGAAGAAAAAGCGGCGCTCATTAGCCAACTGGCGAGCGAAGAAGAGAAGAAGACCACGTCAAAACTCTCGGATGCCTTGCGTAACGGACGCGTCTGGCAACTGGCGATTATCTATCTGACGATTCAGGTGGCGGTGTACGGACTGATTTTCTTCCTGCCAACCCAGGTTGCCGCGCTGCTGGGAACCAAAGTGGGCTTCACGGCGTCGGTGGTCACCGCCATTCCGTGGGTTGCCGCACTGTTCGGGACCTGGCTTATCCCTCGCTACTCCGATCGCACTGGCGAACGCCGTAATGTCGCCGCGCTGACGCTGCTGGCTGCGGGGATTGGTATTGGTGTATCCGGCCTGGCATCACCGGTGGTGGCGATTCTGGCGCTTTGCGTGGCAGCGGTGGGTTTCATCGCCGTACAGCCGGTGTTCTGGACAATGCCGACGCAACTGCTTTCCGGCACAGCGCTGGCGGCGGGGATCGGTTTCGTGAACCTGTTTGGCGCGGTAGGCGGGTTTATCGCGCCAATTCTGCGCGTTAAGGCGGAAACGATGTTTGCCAGCGATGCCGCAGGACTGCTGACGCTGGCGGGTGTCGCGATTATCGGCTCATTGATTATCTTCACGCTGAGCGTGAACCGTCCCGCGTCGCAACCGGGTGCTGCGCATCAATAATTTTATCCACGTTGTAAGGATCATTATGAACGGATTGTTAGCAAACCCTTTTAAGGACGCACTCCGCAGAGGGGAAGTACAAATCGGACTGTGGCTGAGTTCGACAACCTCCTACATGGCGGAAATTGCCGCAACGTCGGGTTATGACTGGCTGTTGATCGACGGCGAACACGCGCCGAACACGGTGCAGGATCTCTATCATCAGTTGCAGGCGATTGCTCCCTACGCCAGCCAACCGGTGATCCGCCCGGTCGAAGGCGCTAAGGCGCTGATCAAACAGGTTCTGGATATCGGGGCACAGACGCTGTTGATTCCGATGGTTGATAGCGCAGAGCAGGCACGGCAGGTGGTTGCGGCCACCCGTTACCCGCCCGTTGGCGAGCGCGGCGTCGGGGCTAGCGTGGCGCGAGCGGCGCGCTGGGGGCGTATTGACAACTATATGGCGCAGGCCAATGCGTCACTCTGTTTGCTGGTACAGGTCGAAAGTAAAGCCGCGCTGGAGAATCTGGATGCGATCCTGGACGTGGACGGTATTGACGGTGTGTTTATTGGTCCTGCCGATCTTTCGGCGTCTTTGGGGTATCCGGACAACAGCGGACACCCGGAGGTGCAGCGGATTATCAAAGAGAGTATTCAGCGCATTCGTGCGGCTGGAAAAGCGGCGGGCTTTCTCGCCGTCGATCCGCTCATGGCGCAGAAATGTCTGGCGTGGGGCGCGAATTTTGTCGCCGTCGGCGTTGATACCATGCTGTATACCGAGGCGCTGGACCAGCGGCTGGCAATGTTTAAGCCCGGTCAGACGATGCCGAAACTGAAAAGCAGTTACTAAATCCATAGCCCGGCGGCACTGTGTCACCGGGCTATCTGTCAGGCTTTACGGACTGTTTGCCATGATATCATCGAGTGACAGTCCGGTTATCACCAGTACCTTGTCGCGTTCGATCCCGCTTTTCAGCATCATCCGCGCGATACGTAATGCCTCCTCCCTGGTGCCTTTTTGTAATCCTTCCTGTAGACCCTTTTGTAGTCCTTTCTGCAGCCCCGTGTGGTGGCCTTCCTGCCGAAGCCTTTCTGCAATCGTCATCAATTTCTCCTTGTGATGGGGAACGCGTCTGGCGACCTCATGGATAAAGTCACTGAAGCGGGACGCATCGCCGTACTGCACCAGGTAATTAAACAGCGTATGCAACTGGCTGTCATTAGCGGTACCGGTTATTAAAAGCGAAACCAGTCGGTCAACCAGCCCCATCAAATCACGATCGCGGATGTGTTTTTGCATCAGTTCCAGCAGGGCTATGCGCTTATGCTGCATGATTTCGTCGTCAGAGATGACCGTGATATCGACCAGCGGAAAGGCTTCCGTGTAGAGCCGCCGCGCCAGCTGTGGGTCGTCAAATTCGTCCAGCCAGTTCAGTGAAAAAGGGTATGGGCTTGGTTCGCCATGATAAAACAGCATCGGGATCACCAGCGGCAGGGTTTTATTTCCGCTATCAAGATGGTGTTGCATAGCGGCAGTGGCATAACGCATCAAACGAAATGCCATGTGCGGCACGGCGGTACTCTGATGTTCGATAACGCAGTAAATGTAACCCTCACCCTCGCGTGTTTTCAGCGACCACAAAACATCGGAATAGTAGGTTCTCAGGTTGTCTTCAATGAAGGTGGTGGATTCCAGCTTGAGCGTGGTTAAATCGCAGAGTTTGCATAACGACTCAGGAAGATGAATCTTAAGAAAATCCTGCGCAATTTCAGGATGGGTCATCATCTTTTTAAACACGGCATCGTGCTGTGTTGACGTCGTTGATTTCGCCATGGTTGTCCGTCACCAAAGAATCCAGTGACGTGACGATACGAGGTTATATTAAGGGCTGCATGCGCGAAATTCAGTCTTTGCGAAGAGGGGCGGGAGATAAATACGTACGACGGTAACGTATTCAATTTTGTGGAATGCTAAACGCAAAAACGCCCGGGGCACAGTACCGCCGGGCGAGTCATTTAGCCTAATGCTTTCGCCAGCAGGGTAATCGGATGTTCACAGCGTTTGCTGGTGGACATCTCGATTTGCCATTTGCAGGTCTCGCAGTCGGTAACCACAATATCTGCGCCGCTTTCTTCAATCTGTTTAAACAGTGGAGAGCCAATGGCTTGCGAGGTGGGGTAGTTCTCCTTCTTAAAGCCGTAGGTGCCGGCAATCCCACAGCACTGGGAATCCAGCACCGTGAGTTCCAGCCCCGGAATGCGACGCAGCAGTTCAAGGGTGTACAGCGTCCAGCCCATTTTTTCCATATGGCACGGGGTGTGGTAAACCACTTTCAACGGCAGTGTTTTCAGCGGCAGCGTTTTTCCTTCATCCAGTTTGCGCCACAGCCAGCGGGTCGCCAGTTCGATATGTTCCCGTAGACCGCTGTTGTCGACGTCCAGGACTTCCGGATACTCGTCACGCAGTGCAAAGGTACAGGTCGAAGACGTGGCAATCACCGGAATTCCCTTCACACTAATTGCTTCACGTAGAGACTCGACGTTGGTCACCGCCTGTTTACGCGCTTTATCGGTAAACCCGTTGGCAATCAGCGGTACGCCGCAGCACTTCTCTTTGCTCAATAACTGGACGCCTGTGCCCATCGCGTTCAGCACGTTGATCAAATCTTTGCCGAGCTGTGGGTGGTTGTAATTCACAAAGCAACCGTGGAAGAAGGCAACCTGATCGTTGTACTGCGCCTGCTGGGTCGCCACGCTGCGATACCAGCGGCGGAAGGTGCCAAAAGAGTATTTAGGCAATGTACGGCGATGATCGATTTTCAGCGCGTAATCGAGTAACTGGCGCACCGGTTTCAGCGAGGTTGCCGTATTGACAACTGGCGCGAACGGCGTGGAGACGCTGCCCATCAGGTCAGTATGGCTTAAGATAAAGTTACGCAGCGACGGACGCGACGTGTCATATTTGGCGCGCGCGCGCTGAATAATATCGCCGATTTTCACGTCAGATGGACAGGCTACTTCGCAGCGTTTGCAGTTAATGCAATATTTCAGCGCATCGTCATACAGTGCGCCATCTTTCAGGCGCAGGCGTTCGCCGTCGGGGCCGGCCTGTTTTGGGCCCGGATAGCTCGGGTTAACGCGGCTGACCGGACAGGCGGTGGTGCACACCGTGCATTTGATGCAACTTTCAAAACGGGTATCGCTCATTGCTCACCTCCTGCACGTGCTGCAATGTGATGGGCGGCATGTAAAGCAGTGACCGCACAGACGCCGCCTCCGCATCCCTGGGCAATCGGGTCGAATCCGCCGAGAACAGATCCAATGGCATACAGATTGTCTACCGTTTGTCCCGCCAGCGACGGGCGCAGCGTCTCATCGGTGGTGACGCCAAACTGCTGCCAGGGTTGCGCATCAAAGAAATCGCGTTGATACCATTCGGCGCGGGTCGCCGCTTGCTGAACATCCAGCCCCAGAATGGGCTCACGTATACCTTCACGTTCGGCGAGCAGGCCGCTGCTAAAGAAACTTCCGCTGGCGAGCACGGCAAAGCGCGGGCGCAGAGGGATGTCCGCGTGATTGCGCGTCCAGATTTCGCTCACCACGCCATTTTTACAGGTGACTTTCTTCACTTCATCGCCGGGCATCCAGAGTCCGCCCTGGCGGACGAACTGACGCTGTAACTGGTTATGCAGTCGGATCCCCAGCACCGACGGCGGCAAAGTGGGAAGTAACCTGAGCGAGCAGGGCAGGCGCTCGTTGAGCCAGCGCCAGAGACCGTCATCCGCCAGGCCAAAGCAGGCGGGCATGATGATCATTTCGCACGTTTTTGCTATCGGCAATAACGCGTCATACAGCAGGGGCCATTTGTCTTCGTTATCCAGAAAACGGGCGATGTTCACCGCCCGAAACTCGGTGGCGTTGTCGCGCAAAACGTCCAGTTCCGGCAGATCAATCTCGGCGGTTTCTACCTCCAGGTCGCGTTGACCAAGAGAGGCGGCAGCCAGGTGTGCCTGGAAATCAAGCAGGCCGCTAATGCCCACTACGCAGATACGTTTAGCCTCCAGCGGCCAGACAGGGACTTCCGGTGAACTGAGCCAGGTCGAACGCAGAGTACCTAACGGGGTGACCCGCTGATGCGACGACTGAACCTCGCCCTGCAGATGCGCACCGGATGCGTTTAGCAGCGCCTGCGCTTGCTCTGCGAGCATCAGCACCTGTTGGGTGCCGAGTGTCGTGTAAGGGTGTGTGGGAGCCTGTTCGCGCAGGGCGTTCAGGCCCGCAGTGATATCATGCACCGGCTGCCCATCCGGCAGCGCGCTGAGCAGATCCAGCGAGCCGGAGGAGAAGTGCAGCGCGCTCTGTCCACGGGTGACCACCGCGCAGCGTAAGCCGCTCTTTTGCAACTGTAGACCGCACAGGAGTCCGGCGAGACCGCCGCCCATAATGACCGTATCAAATCTCATCGCGCGGCTCCTTTTCCAGACCACATAATCCCTGGTACACCCAGCGGGTAAATTCGCTTTCGCGCAGCGCATCGCCCCAGGCGATCGGCTGCACGCCTTTCCAGCGTTCATTGAGAAAATCCGATAGCTGGGTGATGGATTGTGCAGCGGTGGTGATGTTAAAGCGTTGCAGCAACCCGGCAGCACGACAGGCGCAGAGTTCGCCCTGACAGGTGCCCATCCCTACGCGGGTGCGACGACGGAGATCCAGCAGGCTGTTAACGTTTAAATTTTCGACGGCGTACTGTACTTCACCCGCGGTGACGGCTTCGCACTCACAGACCAGGCTGCGGTGCTGGCGGCCATGGCTCAGCCACGCCGGCGTACGGTCGCCGTGGCGATACACCGCTGACCCTCGCAGTGGGGCGGGCAAGGAGATCACACGCTTCAGCGTGCTTTCCGTCGGTTCCTGTGAACCCGGTAGCGGTGTGTCTGCGGTGATGCAAGGGCGCGTGTTGCCAAGCTTACGGCAGACCGCGTCGGTAGCCCATTCCGCCATCAGGCGGTAGGTCATCAGTTTGCCGCCGGTAATGGTGATAAACCCGTCGAGGCCGTCGCGTTTCGCGTGATCGAACAGCACAATGCCGCGACTGACGTTACGACCACTCGGATCGTCATCACTGGCTACCAGCGGGCGCACCCCTGAGTAGGCGCGCAGAATACGGGTTTTCGCCATAATCGGCGCCAGCTTTTCACCTTCGCGCAGCAGAATATCGACCTCATCGGCGGTCACCCTGTTGCTGTCGATATCGTTGTAATCAATGTGGGTTGAGGTCGTGCCAATCAGCGAAATCGTGTCGCCGGGCACCAGAATATCGGCGTCAGACGGCTTACGGCAGCGGTTGATGACGTGCTGGTTGATGCGGTGGTCCATAATCAGCAGCGATCCTTTTGCCGGGAACATGCGGATACTCAAATCAGCATATTCCGCGATCCGTTGTCCCCAGATCCCGGCGGCATTAACCACCACCGGCGCATGCAGGGTTTGTGTTTCGCCGTTGAGATGGTTGCGCACATGGACACCGCTGACGGTCGCGCCTTCGCGGATAAGTCCAGTCACTTCGTGAGCGGTCAGGATGATGGCGCCGTGCTCTTTCGCATCGAGCATATTGGCCGCGGTCAGGCGGAACGGGTCAACGGTGCCGTCCGGCACTTTGACCGCGCCGATCAGTTGCGGATTTACCGACGGCTCAATAATCCGCGCCTGTTGCGGATCGACTGCTTCTGCACGAATCCCCGCTTCTTCGCAGGCGCGGATAAAGGTGGCCTGGAAGGAAAGTTCATCCTCCGGCAGGGTAATAAACAGACCGTCCGTTGGCTCAACGCAGTGGCGGGCGATACGTTTCAGAATTTGGTTTTCACTGATGCATTCACGGGCAGATTCCGCGTCAGTCACGGCATAGCGCGCACCGCTGTGCAGCAGTCCATGGTTACGGCCGGTTGCACCGGTCGCAATATCATGACGTTCGACTAAGATGACACGTAGACCGCGTAGCGCGCAGTCACGGGCAATTCCTGCGCCTGTGGCACCGCCTCCAATGATAATCACGTCACTTGTTTGCGAGTCGCGAGTTTTCATTGCTTTCCCTCACAGTTCGTTTTTTATCATTTAGCCACATAAAAAACATGGTTTGTTTGATTTCGCGCATATTCGCTCATGATTCGAAAATGAAACGTGATTTCGTGCGCCTTTCTGAACATTTGTCATAAATCTGTAACAATATGTGCTGCAATTCACATTCACGACAGGTATCTTTACCTAACATCGCCGCCATACGGGAATCTGCGGGGGGCGCTCGAACTACCTGCGGTGTTTACTACTTATAAAAGACGGGCCACGGAGGCTACATTATGTTGAGTATTTTTAAACCAGCGGCGCATAAAGCTCGCTTGCCAGCGGCGGAAATCGATCCGACTTACCGTCGGCTTCGCTGGCAGATATTCCTGGGAATATTCTTTGGCTATGCCGCGTATTATCTGGTGCGCAAGAACTTTGCTCTGGCGATGCCCTATCTGGTAGAGCAAGGCTTTTCGCGGGGAGATTTAGGTTTTGCCCTCTCGGGGATCTCCATTGCTTACGGATTTTCGAAATTCATCATGGGCTCGGTTTCGGATCGCTCGAATCCGCGCGTTTTCCTCCCTGCCGGCCTGATTCTTGCCGCAGCAGTGATGCTGTTCATGGGCTTTGTGCCGTGGGCGACATCGAGCATTGCCGTGATGTTTGTGCTGCTGTTCCTCTGCGGGTGGTTCCAGGGGATGGGGTGGCCGCCGTGCGGACGCACCATGGTGCACTGGTGGTCGCAGAAAGAACGTGGCGGAATCGTCTCCGTCTGGAACTGTGCGCATAACGTCGGTGGCGGGATCCCTCCGCTGCTGTTTCTGCTCGGGATGGCCTGGTTTAACGACTGGAAAGCGGCGCTGTATATGCCAGCGTTCGGCGCCATTCTGGTGGCAATTTTCGCTTTCGCGCTAATGCGTGATACTCCGCAATCCTGCGGTCTGCCGCCCATCGAAGAGTACAAAAACGACTACCCGGATGATTACAACGAAAAAGCGGAAGAAGAACTGACGGCGAAGCAGATCTTCATGCAGTACATCCTGCCGAACAAATTGCTGTGGTACATCGCTATCGCGAACGTGTTCGTCTATCTGTTGCGCTATGGCATTCTCGACTGGTCTCCGACTTATCTGAAAGAAGTGAAGCATTTTGCGCTGGATAAATCCTCCTGGGCCTACTTCTTCTATGAATACGCAGGGATCCCCGGGACGCTGCTGTGTGGCTGGATGTCGGACAAAGTGTTCCGTGGCAACCGTGGTGCGACCGGCGTGTTCTTTATGACGCTGGTGACTATCGCCACCATCATTTACTGGATGAACCCGGCAGGTAACCCGACCGTCGATATGATTTGTATGATTGTGATCGGCTTCCTGATTTACGGCCCGGTGATGTTGATTGGTCTGCATGCGCTGGAGCTGGCACCGAAAAAAGCCGCAGGGACGGCAGCTGGCTTTACCGGCCTGTTTGGTTACCTCGGTGGTTCCGTGGCGGCCAGCGCCATTGTCGGCTACACCGTTGACTTCTTCGGCTGGGACGGCGGCTTCATGGTGATGATCGGCGGCAGCATTCTGGCGGTTATCCTGCTCATTGTGGTGATGTTCGGCGAGAAACGCCACCATGCTGAGATGCAACTGAAACGCAACGGGGGCTAAGTGAATGAAGACAGCACTGAAAAACCTGAGTCTGACGCTGATGATGGCGGGCGTGGTAATGGGAAGTCATGCACTGGCGGCCACGACTACGGATAAAGTGGTGATTGCCCACCGTGGTGCGAGCGGATATCTGCCGGAGCATACGCTGCCCGCGAAAGCGATGGCCTATGCACAGGGAGCGGATTATCTGGAGCAGGATCTGGTGATGACCAAAGATGACCAACTGGTCGTTCTGCATGACCACTATCTGGATCGCGTGACGGATGTCGCCGAGCGTTTTCCGAATCGTGCGCGCAAAGACGGTCGTTACTACGCCATCGACTTTACGCTGGATGAAATCAAATCCCTGAAGTTTACCGAAGGGTTTGATCTGGAAAACGGCAAGAAGGTACAGACCTATCCAGGCCGTTTCCCGATGGGCAAGTCGGACTTCCGCGTGCATACCTTTGCCGAAGAGATCGAGTTTATTCAGGGGCTGAACCATTCCACCGGCAAGAACATCGGTATCTATCCGGAGATCAAAGCGCCGTGGTTCCATCATCAGGAAGGGAAGGACATTGCGACCAAGACGCTGGAAGTGCTGAAACAGTACGGCTACAGCGACAAGCAGGACAAGGTCTATCTGCAAAGTTTTGATGTAGCAGAACTCAAGCGCATCAAAAATGAGCTGGAACCCAAAATGGGGATGGATCTGAACCTGGTACAGCTGATCGCCTATACCGACTGGAATGAAACCCAGGAGAAGCAGCCGGACGGCAGTTGGGTCAATTACAACTATGACTGGATGTTCAAACCCGGGGCGATGAAGCAGGTGGCGGAGTATGCGGACGGCATTGGTCCGGACTACCACATGCTGATTGATGAGAAGTCGACGAAAGGCAATATCGCGCTGACTGGCATGGTGCAGGACGCCCATCAGAATAAGATGACGGTTCATCCTTATACGGTGCGCGCCGATCAGTTGCCGGACTACACGACGGATGTGAATCAGCTGTACGACATTCTGTACAACCAGGCGGGTGTGGACGGGCTGTTCACCGACTTCCCCGACAAAGCGGTGATGTTCTTACGTAAAGAGTAAAAACCGCGTTATCCCTCTCCACTGCACCCCAAAAGCGGGAAACCGCTGAGTAAGGTGCAGTTTTTTTATCTCATTTTCACGATAAGCCATAAAAAACGCACACCAGATCAAGAAATCCAGACCAGAACATAAATATCTTAAGAAATCCTTAAGCGGACGATTTATATTAATTGTCTGAATAGTTTATGACGTTATGGTAACGGATGAGGCCGAAATGGTGCAGGAAGAGTTTAATCACTGGTGGGCAACGGAAGGCGATTGGGTCGAAGAACCGAATTATCGACGCAAAGGGATGAGCGGTGTGCAATGCATCGAGCGCGACGGGAAGAAACTGTACGTGAAGCGGATGACTCAACACCTGTTTCACTCGGTACGCTATCCCTTCGGACGTCCGACGATTGTGCGTGAAATCGAGGTGATCAACGAACTGGCCCGCGCGGGCGTTATCGTGCCGAAAATTGTTTATGGCAAAGCGACAAAAATTGACGGTGAGTGGCGTGCGCTGCTGATCACCGAAGATATGAAAGGCTTTGTGAGCATCGAAGAGTGGTATAAACAGCATGCGGTGACGCCGTATCCTGATGAGGTGCGCGATGCAATGCTAAAAGCGGTCGCGCTGGCCTTTAAAAAAATGCACAGCGTCAATCGTCAGCACGGCTGCTGCTACGTACGTCATATCTATGTGAAAACGGAAGGGACGGTAGAAGCCGGGTTTTTAGATCTGGAAAAAAGCCGCCGCCGTTTACGTCGCCATAAAGCGGCACAGCATGACTTCTCCCAGCTTGAGAAGTACCTGAGTCCCATCCCGAAAGTGGACTGGGAACAGGTGAAGGCGTATTACTACGCGCTGTAGCGCACGCTACATCTCAATTTCAATGTCGCCTTTTGCCCGGCAACAGCAGGGCAAAATTTCACCCGGCTGAATGAACGCTAAAGGCTCGGCGATCCAGTCGACCTGGCCGGCAATCAGCCGGGTGCGGCACGAGCCGCAATAGCCTTCGCGACACTGGTATTCCACGTCAACGTTGTGCGACTCAAGCGCGGCGAGCAGGGAAGGGTGTTCATCCTGGCACAGCAACTGTGTGCCAGTGATGCGTAGCGTGACGCGTCCCATCAGAGCTGGAAATTACTCAGATCGTCGGTATCGACTTCGGAGTCGATCTGCCCGACCAGATAAGAGCTTACCTCCACTTCCTGCGGGGCCACCTGAACGTTATCGGACACCAGCCAGGTGTTGATCCACGGAATCGGGTTTGAACGGGTCTGGAACGGCAGATCCAGTCCGACCGCCTGCATACGAATGTTGGTGATGTATTCGACGTACTGGCAAAGAATGTCTTTGTTCAGGCCGATCATCGAACCGTCGCGGAACAGGTAGTCTGCCCACTCTTTTTCCTGCAGCGCGGCCTGCACAAACAGATCATAGCACTCCTGCTTACACTCTTCCGCGATTTCCGCCATTTCCGGATCGTCAACGCCGCTGCGCAGCAGGTTCAGCATATGCTGAGTGCCGGTCAGGTGCAGCGCTTCGTCACGGGCAATCAGGCGAATGATTTTGGCGTTGCCTTCCATCAGTTCGCGCTCGGCAAAAGCGAAAGAGCAGGCGAAGCTGACGTAGAAGCGAATCGCTTCCAGCGCGTTGACGCTCATCAGGCACAGATACAGTTTTTTCTTCAGCGCGCGCAGGTTCACGGTGACGGTTTTACCGTTCACGGTGTGCGTCCCTTCGCCCAGCAGATGCCAGTAGCTGGTCATCTCAATCAGCTCATCGTAATAGCTGGAAATCCCTTCCGCACGTTTCTGGATCTGCTCGTTGGTGACGATGTCATCAAACACGATTGCCGGATCGTTAACGATATTACGGATGATATGGGTGTAAGAGCGCGAATGAATGGTCTCAGAGAAGGCCCAGGTTTCGACCCAGGTTTCCAGTTCCGGAATGGAGATCAGCGGCAGCAGCGCCACGTTCGGACTACGTCCCTGAATGGAGTCCAGCAGCGTCTGGTACTTCAGGTTGCTGATAAAAATATGTTTTTCGTGCTCCGGCAGCGCCTGGTAGTCGATGCGGTCGCGGGAAACGTCAACCTCTTCAGGACGCCAGAAGAATGAGAGTTGCTTTTCGATCAGTTTTTCGAAGATGTCATATTTTTGCTGATCGTAGCGGGCCACGTTAACCGGCTGACCAAAAAACATCGGTTCCAGAAGCTGGTCATTTTTCGTCTGTGAAAAAGTGGTGTATGCCATGAATATGTCCTGTTTGGAGTTTAATGCCGGATGGCGTTACGCTTATCCGGCCTACAACACTTTAATGCCGGATGGCGCTACGCTTATCCGGCCTACAACGCTTTAATGCCGGATGGCGCTATGTTTATCCGGCCTACAACACGTTAATGCCGGATGGCGCTACGCTTATCCGGCCGACAACACGTTAATGCCGGATGGCGCTACGCTTATACGGCTTACAACACGTTAATGCCGGATGGCGCTACGCTTATCCGGCCTGCAACACGTTAAGGTCGGATGGCGCTATGCTTCCGGCCTACAACGCTTTAATGCCGGATGGCGTTACGCTTATCCGGCCTACAACGCTTTAATGCCGGATGGCGCTACGCTTATCTGGGCTACAACACGATGCATTTGTAGGCCGGATAAGGCGTTTACGCCGCCATCCGGCATCACAATATCAGATCTTACATGCGCCGCTTTCGCAGCCATCATCCTGAATGGAGGGCACCAGATCGTCCTGGGCATCTTCCGCGCCGTCGCGGGTGTTCTGATAATACAGCGTTTTGACCCCGAACTTATAGGCGGTGAGCAGGTCTTTCAGCAACTGCTGCATCGGCACTTTTCCTGACGGGAAGCGTGACGGATCGTAGTTGGTGTTGGCCGAAATCGACTGATCGATAAACTTCTGCATGATGCCGACCAGTTGCAGATAGCCGTCGTTGCCCGGCATTTCCCACAGCAGTTCATAGGCGTTGCCCAGGTGCTCGTAGTCCGGCACTACCTGACGCAGAATACCGTCTTTCGACGCTTTAATGCTGACGTAACCGCGCGGTGGCTCGATACCGTTAGTGGCGTTCGAGATCTGCGAAGAGGTTTCGGACGGCATCAGGGCAGAGAGCGTTGAGTTACGCAGACCAAAGGTCTTGATGGACTCACGAAGCGCTTCCCAGTCATGATGCAGTGGTTCGTCGGCGATAGCATCCAGATCTTTCTTGTAGGTATCGATCGGCAGAATGCCCTGCGCGTAGGTGGTTTCGTTAAACCACGGGCAGGCGCCTTGTTCGATAGCCAGTTCGTTAGAGGCCTTCAGCAGATAGTACTGAATGGCTTCAAACGTCTTGTGCGTCAGGTTGTTGGCGCTGCCGTCGGAGTAGCGCTTACCGTTTTTCGCCAGCCAGTAAGCAAAGTTAATCACGCCGATACCCAGCGTACGACGACCCATCGCTCCGCGTTTGGCGGCCGGGATCGGGTAGTCCTGATAATCTAACAGCGCATCAAGGGCGCGAACGGCCAGTACCGCCAGCTCTTCCAGTTCCTCGAGGCTGTTGATCGCCCCCAGGTTGAACGCGGAGAGTGTACACAGGGCGATTTCACCGTTTTCGTCGTTCACATCCATCAGCGGTTTGGTGGGCAGGGCGATTTCCAGGCACAGGTTAGACTGGCGTACCGGCGCAACCCGCGGATCGAACGGGCTGTGGGTGTTGCAGTGGTCAACGTTCTGAATGTAGATACGACCCGTAGACGCACGTTCCTGCATCATCAGAGAGAACAGTTCGACCGCTTTGACACGCTGTTTGCGGATGCTGTCATCGTTTTCATATTTTACGTACAGGCGTTCGAATTCATCCTGATCGGCGAAGAACGCGTCATACAGCCCCGGAACATCGGATGGGCTGAAGAGCGTAATGTCGCCGCCTTTCAGCAGACGGGTGTACATCAGCTTGTTGATTTGTACGCCGTAGTCCATGTGACGAACGCGGTTGCCTTCCACACCACGGTTGTTTTTCAGTACCAACAGGCTTTCAACTTCCAGATGCCACATCGGGTAGAACAGCGTGGCCGCCCCGCCGCGTACGCCGCCCTGAGAGCAGGACTTCACTGCGGTCTGGAAGTGTTTATAGAACGGGATACAGCCGGTGTGGAACGCTTCGCCACCGCGAATCGGACTGCCCAGCGCACGAATACGACCCGCGTTGATACCGATACCGGCACGCTGGGAGACGTATTTTACAATCGCGCTGGAGGTGGCGTTGATTGAGTCCAGGCTGTCGCCACACTCGATCAGTACGCAGGAACTGAACTGGCGCGTCGGGGTACGAACGCCGGACATAATCGGCGTCGGCAGCGAAATTTTGAACGTTGAGACCGCGTCATAAAAACGCTTTACGTATTCCAGACGGGTATCACGCGGGTAGTTAGAGAACAGGCAAGCCGCCACCAGAATATAGAGGAACTGGGCGCTTTCGTAGATCTCACCGGTGACACGGTTCTGGACCAGATATTTCCCTTCCAGCTGCTTAACGGCGGCGTAGGAGAAGGTCATATCACGGTCGTGTACGATAAACGAGTCCATCTGCTTGAACTCTTCTTCCGTGTAGTCTTCCAGCAGATGATTGTCGTATTTGCCCATTTCAACCATTTTCACCACATGGTCAAACAGTTTCGGCGGTTCGAACTCGCCGTAGGCTTTTTTACGCAGATGGAAAATCGCCAGGCGCGCAGCCAGGTACTGGTAATCCGGCGCTTCGCGAGAGATCAGGTCCGCCGCCGCTTTAATGATGGTTTCATGAATATCGGAGGTCTTGATACCGTCATAAAACTGGATGTGGGAGCGCAGTTCGACCTGAGAAATCGATACGTTATTCAGCCCTTCCGCCGCCCAATCCAGAACCCGATGGATTTTGTCGAGATTGATGCGCTCTGTACTACCATCACGCTTTGTCACCAGCAGACTCTGATTCATGTGGTTTTTACCTGTCCGTGAAAGAAAAAATATCCCCTGCATTATCCACAATGCCACCTTGTGACTAACTCTGTGGATAAATACTATATATAGGGGTTGAGTGTTAAAGTAAACGCTATATGGTGAGTATTCTAGTAGGGATTCTTTTCAGCACAAGAGTTGATTTTGAGGTTAAATTGAGGTTGCAAAAGGGTAAGAAAGGCTAAGTGCGCGTCTTATAAGGCCTGGCGGGGATGTCAATAATTTATAAAAAAAATAGATAATTTGATCGAGTGCTGATTTCTTCAACGAAGGTGTAGAATCTTCTTATGACCTGGCGCAAGTTTTGTAACCTGGGTACAGGCGAGAGATGCCGAATGGCGACGTAAACGTCTTATCCGGCCTACAGGGCATATTTCCGTAGGCCTGATAAGCGTAGTGCCATCAGGCAAGTGGATTATTCCGCGTTCGCCGTGGTGTGCACCATATAGTTCACATCAACGCCGGGGCCAAGCTTGAAGGTGTTGGTGATAGGGTTGAAATGCAACCCGGTCATATGGCGTTCCTGCAATACCGTCTGATCCACCCAGCCTAACAGCTCCGCAGGTTTAATAAATTTTTTAACATCATGGGTCCCTTTCGGCACCATGCGCAGAATATATTCCGCGCCGACAACGGCCATCAGCCAGGATTTGCCATTGCGGTTAAGGGTTGAGAAGAACACCTCGCCGCCGGGTTTGACCAGTTGCGCACAGGCTCTGACCACCGATTGCGGATCGGGCACATGCTCCAGCATCTCCATGCAGGTCACCACGTCATACTGGTGGGCATGTTTCGCTGCGTGTTCTTCCACGGTTTCCTGCACGTAATCCACCTGGATACCACTTTCCAGCGCATGCAGTTTTGCTACCTGCAAGGGCTCAAAGCCCATATCCAGACCGGTCACCGTGGCACCTTCACGGGCCATACTCTCTGCCAGAATGCCGCCGCCGCAGCCCACATCGAGCACCTTTTTACCAAACAGGCCGCCTGCGCGTTCAGCAATGTAACCCAGTCGCAGCGGGTTAATGCGATGCAATGGCTTAAATTCGCCTTCCAGATCCCACCAGCGTGACGCGACGGCTTCAAACTTGGCAATTTCTTCGTGGTCAACGTTGTGGTTTACCGGTGGTTTTACGGCATTCATCGGGGCTTTTACTCCTTCTATGGCTTGTTACAGGAGTATATCAGTCAACGCGGGTGAATAAAGCTTATTGGTTTACCTCAATCGGTGCGGATGTGTTATAATTTGCGACCTTTGAATCCGGGATACAGTAGAGGGATAGCGGTTAGATGAGCGACCTTGCGAGAGAAATTACACCGGTCAACATTGAGGAAGAGCTGAAGAACTCTTATCTGGATTATGCGATGTCGGTCATTGTTGGCCGTGCGCTGCCGGATGTCCGAGATGGCCTGAAGCCGGTACACCGTCGCGTACTTTACGCCATGAACGTATTGGGCAATGACTGGAACAAAGCCTACAAAAAATCAGCCCGTGTCGTTGGCGACGTCATCGGTAAATACCACCCGCACGGCGACTCTGCGGTATATGACACCATTGTTCGTATGGCTCAGCCGTTCTCGCTGCGATATATGCTGGTGGATGGTCAGGGGAACTTCGGTTCCATTGACGGCGACTCTGCGGCGGCGATGCGTTATACGGAAATCCGTCTGGCGAAGATTGCCCATGAGTTGATGGCGGATCTGGAAAAAGAGACGGTTGATTTTGTCGACAACTATGACGGCACGGAAAAAATCCCTGACGTTATGCCGACCAAAATCCCTAACCTGTTAGTGAACGGCTCCTCCGGTATCGCGGTTGGGATGGCGACTAACATTCCGCCGCACAACCTGACTGAAGTGGTCAACGGGTGTCTGGCGTATATCGACGATGAAGACATCAGCATTGAAGGGCTGATGGAATACATCCCGGGTCCGGACTTCCCGACGGCGGCGATTATCAATGGTCGTCGCGGCATTGAAGAAGCCTACCGTACCGGTCGCGGCAAAGTGTACATTCGCGCCCGCGCGGAAGTGGAAGCTGACGCGAAAACCGGTCGTGAAACCATCATTGTTCATGAAATCCCGTATCAGGTGAACAAAGCGCGCCTGATCGAGAAAATTGCGGAACTGGTAAAAGACAAACGCGTTGAAGGCATCAGCGCGCTGCGTGATGAGTCTGATAAAGACGGTATGCGCATCGTGATTGAAGTTAAACGTGACGCGGTTGGGGAAGTGGTACTCAACAACCTCTACTCCCAGACCCAGCTGCAGGTCTCTTTCGGTATCAACATGGTGGCACTACACCATGGTCAGCCGAAGATCATGAACCTGAAGGACATTATTTCAGCGTTTGTGCGCCACCGTCGTGAAGTGGTGACCCGCCGTACCATTTTCGAACTGCGTAAAGCCCGCGATCGTGCGCATATCCTCGAAGCGCTGGCGATTGCGTTGGCGAACATCGACCCGATCATTGAACTGATCCGTCGCGCGCCGACCCCGGCGGAAGCGAAAGCGGGGCTGATTGCGCGTCCGTGGGATCTGGGCAACGTGGCGGCGATGCTGGAACGTGCCGGTGATGATGCCGCGCGTCCGGAGTGGCTGGAGCCTGAATTTGGCGTGCGTGACGGTCAGTACTACCTGACGGAACAGCAGGCCCAGGCGATTCTGGATCTGCGTCTGCAGAAACTGACCGGCCTTGAGCACGAAAAACTGCTCGACGAATACAAAGAGCTGTTGGAACAGATTGCCGAACTGCTGCACATTCTGGGCAGCGCCGATCGCCTGATGGAAGTGATCCGCGAAGAGCTGGAACTGATCCGCGATCAGTTCGGCGACCAGCGTCGTACCGAAATCACCGCCAACAGCGCCGATATCAATATCGAAGATCTGATCAACCAGGAAGATGTGGTTGTCACCCTGTCTCACCAGGGCTACGTGAAGTATCAGCCGCTGACCGACTACGAAGCACAACGTCGTGGTGGGAAAGGCAAATCTGCTGCGCGTATTAAAGAAGAAGACTTTATTGACCGCCTGCTGGTGGCCAACACCCATGACACGATCCTCTGCTTCTCCAGCCGTGGTCGTCTGTACTGGATGAAGGTGTATCAGTTGCCTGAAGCGAGTCGTGGCGCGCGTGGTCGTCCGATCGTCAATCTGCTGCCGCTGGAAGCCAACGAACGCATCACTGCCATCCTGCCGGTACGCGAGTACGAAGAGGGCGTGAACGTCTTTATGGCGACTGCCAGCGGTACGGTGAAGAAAACGGCGCTGACCGAGTTCAGCCGTCCGCGTTCTGCCGGTATCATTGCGGTAAATCTGAACGACGGCGACGAACTGATTGGCGTGGATCTGACCTCCGGTTCCGACGAAGTCATGCTGTTCTCGGCGGCGGGCAAAGTGGTGCGCTTTAAAGAGAATGCCGTCCGTGCGATGGGCCGTACCGCGACCGGCGTCCGGGGTATCAAACTGGCGGGCGAAGACAAAGTCGTCTCTCTGATTATCCCACGCGGTGAAGGCGCGATCCTGACCGTAACGCAAAACGGTTACGGTAAGCGTACGGCGGCGGAAGAGTATCCGACCAAGTCCCGTGCGACGCAGGGCGTTATCTCTATCAAAGTGACCGAGCGCAACGGCTCCGTTGTTGGCGCGGTGCAAGTCGATGACTGCGACCAGATCATGATGATCACCGATGCCGGTACGTTAGTGCGTACTCGCGTGTCGGAAATCAGCGTGGTAGGGCGTAACACTCAGGGCGTGATCCTCATCCGTACCGCGGAAGATGAAAACGTGGTGGGTCTGCAGCGTGTGGCTGAGCCAGTGGATGACGAAGACCTCGATTCTATCGACGGTAGCGCGGCGGAAGGGGATGATGATATCGCCCCGGAAGCGGAAACCGACGACGATGTCGCAGACGATGCTGACGAGTAATTAGCGGGTTTACATACCACACAAAAGGGAGGCTTAGCCTCCCTTTTTTACGTCCTGAATTCACTATTCCCCTTGTCAACATTCGTGTCAGGGTGGTTTTGTATTTCATGTATAAAAATACAGAATTAAATGAATACTTATAACTCTGTGAAGGTGCTCACTGTTTGTTCAGCCATTTACCGCTAACTTTCCTCTTACCGAATACCGATATTTAAGATTCACTTCTGGAGGAGAACTGAAAAAATATTTAATAAAAACATCTGAGGTTTTGAAGAAAAAGCGTTGGCTGCCTTCGTCTGTCAGTTCACTTCTGACGGATGAATATACTTATACCTACACGTTGGGAGTTAACTATGATAGTTGAAATTGCAGAAGGCTTTATCCATCTTTTTCAGAGCGCAGGTAAGATATTCTCCGGGATGATCGTCAGTACCATTCCGATGCTGATAACCTTAATTTTGACCGTTAATTTTATTATGAAATTAATTGGCCAACAGCGAATGGAAAAAGTCGCCACCCTGATGGGGAAATCAAAAATATTAACCTATGGAATTTTACCCAGTTTTGCCTGGTTCTTCCTCAGCAGTCCGGGCGCGTTGACGATGGGTAAATTTTTACCAGAACGCTGTAAACCTGCTTATCAGGATGCACTGGGTAGCACCGTACACCCGCTGACGTCTCTGTTCCCACACATTGTACCATCGGAGCTCTTTATCTGGCTGGGCGTCGCCGCCGGTCTGACCCGACTCGACCTTCCGGTTGCCGATCTGGCTTTGCGCTATATCGCCGCGGGTATTCTACTCGGCTTTATCCGTGGTTTTCTTACGGAATATATCTTCACCCGGCTGGAGAAACGCGAACTTAATCAGGAATAAGGGAAAACAATGAAAGTACTATTTTCGGCTGACGTCGTAAAAGCTGGAAGAAAAGTGGAAGAGGGACTGCTTAATGGCATGTTGATTACCTTTAATGACCGCGCTCCGGAAGATTATCTCGACTACGTGCTGGTTATTAAGAATATTGTTTGTGATGTTACCCCATTACAAAAAACAATGGATTATGTTCTGCAGATGAATCATCACACCTGGAATATAACCTGCTGGGGGGAGGCTGCATGGCAAAATTTATGCGAGTTAGGTCATGTGACGGTGGTATTTGACGGGGCTGAAAAGCCAATAGCCTATGGTTCATTACACGTAAACAGTCATTGTTCTCCATCCGTAAATGAATTGATTGGCCCATTGAAAATAATGAGGAAAACCAATGAAAACTGTACTGATTAAAAAAGGTCATTCAGGGATTGGCGATGATATGTATTTATATCGCGATACCCGCATGGTGATTTTGTCGCTAACCGGGAAAACCATTGATCCGGTCGCGAAAAAACTGGGTGAAATGCTGGAGATGACCGTGGTTAACGGTTTTGATGCCATGCCGGATGATAAGAAAATCCTCTGTGTGGTGATCAACTGCGGCGGTTCACTTCGCTGTGGCATCTATCCGCAAAAAAGAATCAAGACGATCAACGTGCTGCCTACCGGTGCGATGGGGCCGCTGGCGAAATATATCACCGAGGATATCTACATCTCGGATGTCAGCCTTGACTCGCTTTCGCTGATTGAGACCATTAATCAACCGGTAAACGGGGAGGAAAACGTTGAGCACATTGAGCCGCTCCCCGCAGGCGACGTCTTCGCGGTTGCTCGCGATACCGAGGAGGTAAAACCGCGCGCCTCAGCGACCAACACCGCGCTGGAGTTGATGACGCGTTTTGCGACGGGGATCGGTAACTTTGTCAGCCTTCTCTACTCCTCTGCGCGTGAATCGGTTGAGTTGTGCATTAAAAACGTGATCCCCTTTATGGCCTTTATCTCGGTGCTGATCGCGCTGGTTCAGGAAACCGCGATTGGTCAGTGGACCGGGAATGCGCTATCGCCGCTTGCCGGATCGTTAACCGGGCTGTTTGTGATTGCAATTATCTGTGGCCTGCCCTTTATCTCTCCCATTCTGGCTCCCGGCGCGGCGATTGCGCAGGTTGTTGGCGTGCTGGTGGGAACGTTAATCGGTAGCGGGGTGGTTTCGCCTCTGATGGCGCTGCCGGCGCTGTTCGCGATTAACGTCCAGGTGGGGGCTGACTTCATTCCCGTTGGGCTTTCCATGCAGGAGGCGAAAGAGAAGACCATCCGTCTCGGTGTTCCCTCGTTCTTGTTATCACGGATGATTACCGCACCTCTGGCGGTGGCCATCGGTTATCTGTTTTCGTTTGGCTTGTTTAACTGAGGAATCGTGTAATGAACAAAATCAATGCCGCAGTGGTGGGGGCTGGTATTTACGGCAAACATCATATCAATGCGTATCACTATAATCCGTGGGTGAATCTGGTGGGTTTTTGCGAGATCAATCCGGAAATCCGCGCCAGAGTGGCGGCGGAGTTTCAGGTGCCGGGTTATGCCTCGCTGGCAGAGTTATTTGCCGCGACGGAGGTTGATCTGGTGTCAATTGCCACACCGGATCCGTTCCACTTTGATGCCACCATTGAGGCCATCAACGCGGGTAAACATGTGCTGATTGAAAAACCGATGGCGACAACGTCAGCGGAATGTCGGGAAATCATCCGTTGTGCACAGCAGCAGGGGGTGAAGATTGGTGTCGATTACCACAAGCGTTGGGACGGAATGGCACAGCATATTCATCATGAACTGTTGAAACCCGAAACCGGCCAGGTCCTGCGTGGCTACATGAGCATGGACGACATCATCGACGTGCCGAAAAACTGGCTGTCATGGGCGAACGAGAGCTCTCCCGTTCATTTCCTTGGAACACATTGTTTTGATTTGATTCGATATTATATGAATGGCGCCAATGCAGTGAGCGTCTATGCGATAGGACAGAAGAAGAAGCTGGTTGCGGAAGGCATCGATTCCTGGGACACCATTCAGTCTTTCGTCACGTTTGATAATGGCGCGCAATGGACTGTTGAAGTGGGGTGGTGCTTGCCTCCTTCCTTCCCCAAAGCAAATGACGGTCGTAGTTTTGTTATCACAGAGAATAACTATTATCGTGCCGACGCGCAGTTGCGGGGCTATGAAATGTTTACGCCACAGCGCAGCGCAACGCCAAATTATAATTTTATTAATTACGTTAATAATAAAGCCAGTGGGTATGGGATTCAGCCAATACATGATTTTGTTGAGCACGTTTTATTTGATACCCCTTATCTGGCAACCGCAGACGATGGGTTGCAAGCCACGTTAATTTGCGAAGCCGTGCATCACTCGTTATCAACAGGAAGTATTGTGCAGTTATAATTAATCTGCAATTTACGCCTCATAGACAGTCTTTTCTGGCTTTAATTTCTCTGATTAAGGCAGGGTTCTTTATTCCCCCGCAATCCGGTCGATGATCAGCGTTTATGAGGCGTCTTTTCATTATTCATATTCAGATAGCAATATTGCAGCGCATGGAAAAAAAGCGTATGCAATGACATTTTCAGCGCGGCAAAACTCAGTGGGCTGGCGCTGGACTGCGGCGTATATAAGGTCACATCGGCCAGCGACGCGCCGCTCTGATGGCAGGCTACCGCCAGCGAGGCTGCCTCATGCTCTCGAATCAAGGTAATCAATTGATTATCCGGCTCATCTTTAAGTCCTGGCAGCAGGATCACCGAATCGCAATCCGTCAGGGCGTTTGTCAACAGTGAATGGGCATTCTGGTACTCCACGGGAATACAGACTTTACCAATATCGCTATAGTCCTGAATGATATTGCTGAGTAAGGAACTCAATTCCCGTGGATGACAGAAATAGAGGTTACGACTGGAATTAATAATTTCAAAGAAGGTATTGAGTGCCGCCGGGTTATTATTATTAATAAACTCGCTAAGGATAACGTTGTTCTTCGTTGCCTGGGCCGGGAGTAGCGTCTCAGGTTCACTACGCAGACATTTAATTAAATCATATTTAAATGAAGTAAAACCCGTATAACCGAGAGATTGCGCAAAACGAACGATGGAGGGTTGGCTGGTCTGTGTCTTTTTTGAAATTGCCGTCGACGTCAGTTTTTCCGCGCCCGATAATGTCGCCAGAATGTAACGGCTAATTGTTTGTTCCGCGTGCGAGCCTGTTTTTACCAGTAACTGAAGTTGTTCGATAATGTTCATTAAGGTCCCTCGGTTTTGTTTATTATGACAGATACACTTTATCCTTCAAGCGGCCTCTGTGTTGGCTACGGCATTACTCGGCTCATCCATGAACCTCGTTCTTACGGACCGTCGCTTTGCCGGGTTGTAAAAAACCCCTGGCACATCGTTATCTCTGTGCCAGGGGTTTACAGGAGCGGCATCCATGCCAACTGAATGATGTTGTGTATAACCGGGGGACTCCAGGTATTAATTCATCCTTTCCACAATCATGGCTATTCCCTGACCGCCGCCGATACACAGCGTCGCCAGACCCAGCGTTTTATCTCTCGCGGCAAGCGCATGCAGTAATGTCACCAGAATTCGCGCGCCGCTGGCACCGATCGGATGACCAAGCGCAATCGCGCCGCCGTTAATGTTCACCTTCTCTGGGTCGAAGCCCAGCGTCTTGCCGACGGCGAGGAACTGCGCGGCAAACGCCTCATTGGCTTCAATCAGATCGATATCCGAAAGCTGTAGTCCGCTGTATTGCAGCGCCTTTTGCGTGGCGGGCTCCGGCCCCATTCCCATCAGCGCCGGGGCGACGCCGCCGCTGGCGTAGGCCTTAATGCGTGCCAACGGTTTCAGCCCCGCCGCCAGTGCCGCCGATTCTTCCATTACCACCAGCGCCGCCGCACCGTCGTTGATCCCTGAGGCGTTACCGGCGGTGACGGTGCCAGCTTTATCAAATGCCGGACGCAGCGCGGCAAGACCTTCCGCTGTTGAGTCAGCTTTGGGGAATTCATCGCGGTCAAAGACGATGGTTTTCTTCCGCGACGTGACGCTGACCGGCACAATCTCGGCCTGGAAGGCACCAGAATTGATGGCAGCTACCGCTTTTTGCTGGGAGAGCAACGCCAGCTCATCCTGCATTTCGCGGCTGATACCGTATTCGCGGGCGACGTTTTCGGCGGTGATCCCCATGTGATAGCCGTGGGTGGCACAGAGCAGGCCATCGCGCAAAATCACATCTGATAACTGACCGTCGCCGAGGCGATAGCCCCAGCGGGCTTTCGCATCCAGCAGATACGGTGCCAGACTCATGTTTTCCATGCCGCCGGCGACCAACGCCTGCGCCTGACCGGCCTGAATCGCCTGGGCGGCCAGCGCGACGCTTTTCAGGCCGGAGCCGCAGACTTTGTTGACGGTAAAACCGCAGACCGTCTCGCTAAGGCCGCTCTTTAGCAGCGCCTGGCGCGCCGGGTTTTGTCCCAGACCGGCCTGCAGCACGTTGCCCATGATCACTTCATCCACGCGCTGCGGATCGAGTTGTGCGCGTTCCAGCGCGGCGCTAATCACGGTTGCGCCAAGATCGATGGCGCTGGTTGTTGCCAGCGCGCCGTTGAAGCTGCCGATGGCGGTACGTGCTGCGCTGACGATGACACAATTTTTCATCTTCTGTTCCTTAAAAGTGAGTGGCTGCCGTCAGAAAAAGGTCAGGCCGACAACAAAAATGACGCCGGAGAAAAGCAGGGCGGTGATGCAGTAACCCATGATGTCGCGAACCCCCAGCCCGGCGATGGCCAGTGCGGGAAGCGCCCAGAAGGGTTGCGCCATGTTCATCCACTGCTCGCCGTAGGCGATCGCCATGACGGACTTGCCGAGATCGGCTCCTAACGCCTGCGCGGCTGGCATGACGAACGGTCCCTGAATAACCCAGTGACCGCCGCCTGACGGCACGGCAAAGTTGATCAGCGCGGAGCTGAAGAAGGTCATGACCGGGAAGGTGTCTTTATTGGCGACGTTGATGAAGAATTCGGTGATAAGTCCCCCGAGGCCGGAATGTTCCATCATTAACTGGATCCCGGCATAGAACGGGAACTGCACCAGGATACCGGCGGTGCTGCGCGCGGCGGCGCTAATGGCGCGCATATAGGCCATTGGCGTTTTGTGCAGCAGTAGACCGGCAATCATGAACATCAGGTTGACGGTGTTGATGGTGATGTTGAATCCTTTCTCGGCGAAGTAGATCCCGAGATAGGCGATGCCTAATGCCCCAATGATCAGCGCCAGGATACGGCTCTCTTCCAGTTTTTCTGACGGAGGCGCATTTGCCGGCAAGGTCTTCTGGAAATCAGGCTCTTCCATCAACAGTTTCGGATCGACGCTGACCACATCTGACGGTTTTGGCGTCATCATGCGAGTGATAAACGGCATGACCACAATCAACCCGAGAGTGATGAAGATGTTGAAACCGGTGAACAGGGTATCGCTGACCGGAATTAAGCCCGCGATGTGTTCAACCGGGTTACCCGGCGTTGCCGCCAGCAGGGGCATCGAACCGGAGAAGCCGCCGCCCCAGGTCAGAAAACCGATATAGGCGCAGGCAATCAGCAGCGGATAATCGGAACCCGGCACGCGACGGGCAACTTCACGGGCAAACATCGCCCCAACCACCAGGCCGAAGCCCCAGTTGATGACGCAGGCGACGGAGCCAAAGAAGGTCACCAGCATTACGCCCTGAGCGGGCGTTTTAGCGGCAGACGCGGCGGTGCGCAGCAGGTTTTTCACCGGACCAGAACTGGCCAGCGCGTGGCCTGTCACGATGATCAACGCCATCTGCATCCCGAAGGCCAGCAGGTTCCAGAAGCCGTCCCCCCAGAAACGCACCATCGCGACGGGCGTTTGCGGTGTTAACCACAGCGCGATGCCGAACGTCAGCAGCGTCAGCAGCATGGCGAAAATCAGGGGATCGGGCAGCCAGCGGCTGACAAAGCGCGTCATGAAACGCGAGATACGGCCAATCATGCGTCACCTCGCTGAACGACCAGATCGGCGGCAACGTCAAAGTGAGCTTCGGTTTTTGCGCGCAGGGTATCAAGGTCACACCCGTCGACGATTTCCGTCAGCCACATTTTACCGTCGATAAAGCGGAACACCGCGAGTTCAGTGACCAGCACATGTACCGCATGCTGGGCAGTCAGCGGCATGGTGCAGTGGCGGAGGATTTTCGCCGAGCCGTCTTTCGCGCAGTGCTCCATCGCGATAATGACGTTGCGCGCGCCGGTCACCAGATCCATTGCCCCCCCCATGCCGGGAACCATTTTGCCGGGCACCACCCAGTTCGCGAGGTTGGCCTGTTCATCAACCTGCAACCCGCCCAGAACGCAGGCATCCACATGACCGCCACGGATCAGGGCGAATGACATCGCGCTATCGAACATCGCCGCACCCGGCAAAATCCCGCAGGGTTGTCCGCCAGCGTTCACCAGATCGGGATGCGCGGTGGTGACCGGCCCCAGTCCAAGAAATCCGTTTTCTGATTGCAGAGTGATATGAATGTCATCCGGCAGGTAGTTGGCGACCATCGTCGGCAGGCCAATACCTAAGTTCACGACGTCACCATCATGAAGTTCTTGCGCCACGCGGCGCGCAATACGTTGTTTCGCATCCATTATTTGCTCTCCTGTGGAATGACGATATGGTCGATAACCGCACCGGGGGTGACTATCTGGTCAGGCAGCAGATCGCCTGTCTCAACGAGTTCGTCAGGTTCCACCAGGGTGATATCGGCGGCGAGGGCAATAAGTGGGTTAAAGTTGCGGGCGCTGAGTTGGTAGGTCAGGTTGCCGAGAGGGTCGGCACGGTGCGCGCGGATGAGCGCCAGATCGGCGCGCAACGGGCGCTCCAGCAGCCAGGTTTTTCCGTCGAGCGTCAGGGTTTGTTTGCCATCTTCCACGATGGTGCCGACGCCGGTGGGGGTCAGGAAGCCGCCGAGTCCTGCGCCGCCGCAGCGGATCTGCTCAATCAGCGTACCTTGCGGCACCAGTTGAACCTCCATCTCTTTGGCAATCATCCGACGCCCCGTTTCCGGGTTGGTGCCGATATGAGACGCAATGACTTTGTTTACCCGGCCATTGACGATCAGTGGGCCAATACCGGTATCGACAAAGGCGGTATCGTTGGCGATCAGCGTCAGGTCTCTGACGCCGGATTCAAGTAAGGCTTCGACAAGACGGGGTGGGGTCCCTACCCCCATAAAACCGCCAACCATGATGGTCATGCCGTCACGAAAGAACCCGGCAGCGTTTTGTAAGGTAATCAGTTTTGTTTTCATTATGTTTCCCTTTTGCATACTCCATTTTGGGTACGCAAAGGGAATAGCAAGCGGGATGCCAGAATGGCTAACGGGTGAGGAAATTAATTAACTGATTGAATTAAAAAAGTTATTTGTTTGTGTGCAGTGGGCTTATCGCGCGGAGGCTATGCAGAATTTTGCGCACTGTGCAAAATTCTGCATAGCAGATTCTGGTGCTACAACCCGGCCGTATCGATACCGTATTCCTGCAGTTTGTACATCAGAGCGCGTCGACTGATACCTAACATCAGCGCGGCGCGGGTGCGGTTGCCTTCATGCTGCTCGAGCACCTCGATAATAATTCGCTTCTCTTCACGTTTTATCTCTTCTTTCAGATTGCGTTCACCGGGCTGCGTGGCTTTTATCTCGCTGCTACCACTCACCGGCTGGCGGAGCGGGGCGGGCAGATCTTCAGCAAAAATAACCGCCCCGGTATTCATCACGACCGCCCGCTCAATGACGTTAGACAACTCCCGAATGTTGCCGGGCCAGGGCCAGGTGGTAAGCATCGACATGGCCGCAGGATCGATTTCAATAATATCGCGCTGATTTTCCGAACTGAATTTCTGTAAGAAGTGGTTAGCGAGTAGCGCAATATCTTCCCGTCGTTCACGCAGCGGGGGAAGTTGCAGATGAATGACGTTCAGACGGTAAAACAGGTCTTCGCGGAAGGCGCCTTCTTTTACCATTGCAGGGAGATCCCGGTTGGTGGCGGCAACGATACGGATATCTACCTGAATGGTCTGGTGTCCGCCCACGCGTTCAAACTCTCTTTCCTGCAGGATGCGCAGTAGCTTCGCCTGCAGTACCAGCGGCATTTCGCCAATTTCATCGAGCAGCAGCGTTCCCTGATGGGCGCGTTCAAACAGTCCCTGACGCTGAGTCTGTGCCCCGGTGAAGGCGCCTTTTTCATGACCAAACAGCTCGCTTTCCAGCAGTGACTCCGGCAGCGCGGCACAGTTGATTTTGATAAACGGCCCGTTTGCCCGGCGCGAGTTGTAGTGAATGGCGCGTGCAATCAGCTCTTTACCGGTGCCGCTTTCGCCACTGATCAAGACGTTGGCCTGCGACAGGGCAATTTTTGCCGTGTCTTTGCAGATATCCATCATCCGTGGACTGTTGGTCAGGATATGCCCCCACTGCCAGCTGGTGCTCAGCGCCTGATGCAGGCTGCGGATCTCCTGTTTCATCGCCTGCAATTGCAGTGCGCGTTGGATCAGTAAATTGAGTTCATCGAGATCGAAGGGTTTGATCACGTAGTCAAACGCGCCGCTGCGCAACGCTTCGACGGCGGTTTCGACTTCAGCGTAAGCGGTCATCAGGATCACGGGGATGCGCGGCTGCCGGGTGCGCATGACTTTCAGTGCATCAATCCCGTTCATTTCCGGCATACGGATATCCATCAGCACCACATCCGGCGGTGCGTCGACAAAGCGCTGCAAGGCTTCCTCACCGTTACTGGCGCAGTGCGTTTCATGCCCCTGTAGCGAGAATGCGGTAGTGAGCATGCGACGAACGTTGTCTTCGTCATCCACGATGAGGATACGATAGCGGGTTTTCATACTGACAAATTTCCCTGCGGGTTAATGGGTAAAATGAGGGTAAATGTCGCGCCGCATCCGGGCATGCTGGTGACGCGAATATCGCCCTGATGGGCATTGATGATGCGCTGGCTGAGCGCGAGTCCAAGCCCCGTTCCTGAGGCTTTGGTGGTGAAAAAGGGGTCAAAGATCTTTTTCTGTAGCGCGATATCGATCCCACAGCCGTTGTCTTCAATCGTCACGGCTTGTTGCGTGGCTGAATATTGCCAGGTGCGAATGCGAATTTCGCCGCGCGCGTTGATGGCCTGTACGGCATTAATCAGAATATTGAGGATCACCTGTTTCAACAGTTCGCGATCGGCAACGATGGCAGGTAATCCTTTATCCTGTTCGACGTTGAACGCGATCCGCGCCTGTACACCGGAGGTTTGCACCAGAATCAGCGTCTCTTCGATCAACGAATTAAGCAGCACTTGCTGCCACTGGCTTTGTCGTGGGCGGGAGAAATCCAGCAACTGCTGAATGACTCTATTGATGGAATCAATTTCTTTCAGTACCACGGACAGATATTCCTGATGTACCGGCAGGCTGGTTTGCTGACGGATGATCTGCACATAGCCGCGGATAGCGGTAAGCGGATTACGCACCTCATGCGCCACCCCGGCCATCAGTTCACCCAGCGTGGCAAGTCTCTCCGTCTGGGCCAGGCGACGCTGTGTTTCTTTGCGAGCGGTCAGGTCGGAAAAAATCACCAGTGCGCCGATCAATTCACCATTGGGGTTATGAATGCGGCTGGTGGTGACGCTGAGTTCGATGGTGCGATCGCGCGCCGGAAAACTGACTTCTTGTGCCAGATGTTCTGTACCGTGTGCCAGGGTATCGAGAACCGGGCTGGCAAAATGAGGGTCGGAAAACAGAGTGGCATAAGGCTGACCGACCAGTTCATTCAGCGTGTAGCCGGTAATCATTTCCGCTGCGGGGTTCATGGTGGTGACATCGCCCTGTCTGTCGATAGCAATCACGCCGTCGGCGGCGTTTTCAATGATCAGGTCGTTCAGGGTTTTGGTTTCACGCAGCGTTTGCGCCAGGGCGTTGACGCTGCGGCTGATTTGCCCCAGTTCGCCGGGGAGATTGGGAAGTTGTGCCGGCGTCTTCTGCGCCAGCGTCGACAGACCGTCCGTGATAATGTCGATATTCGCGCCAAGACGTCGGGAAAACAGCACAATCAGTAACAGGCTACAGAGCAGACCCGCCGCCAGTACCGCAATGATGCGCACGTCCATCCTCCAGGCCTGACGCTGAATATCTTCCGTCAGCTCATTTGCCCAGATGTAACCCATCACGTTACCGTCCCGGGTGATGGGGATCATCGAGTTGAGAATATCGCCACGCACCTGGCGACCGGAAAAGACCACCGGGGCATTGCTGCGCATCACTTCACGTCCGGGGTGATCGGCGGCAATCGTCACGCCGACGTTATTTTGATACAGCGCGGAAGGGGCGTAGGTCACAATCGCATCCAGCGCTTTGTTATAGTAGCCCGCGCCAATGCCCGGAAACGCCAGGGTTATCTGTTCGGTGATGGGGCCGAGTTCGGCATTCAGCGCCCGGATCCGCTCCTCCCGTGGCAACGTCGTAAAATCGTCAAAGCGTTCGCCGAGCGCCTGATCGAGCAGGTGTACGACGGCAGATAATTTTTTCTCTTTTTCGGATAAGACTGCTGACCGGCCTTCGGTTTCTACGATATAACCGATCGACAGCGTCGGCACGATGACCATCAGGATCGCCATCAGTATCATTTGATTGCGTAAGCGTCGCGGGTATAACCCTCTCAAAAAGCGCATGCTGGCATCCCTGTGGCTCTGTACGGCAAATGATGATTATCGATGGTTGCGGCAATGGTTTCTCAGCGGTGTATCATATTCCCGCAAACGGAGGCGCGGGCATTGCGACGCCGCGCATTTACCGCTACCTTAACCACACTCCATTTATCGCCTGAGGCGGAGCTTCGCCCTTTTGAAATACCTTGCTTCCTTTCGCACGACACTGAAAATCTCGCGCTACCTGTTCAGAGCGTTGGCGCTGTTGATTTGGCTGCTCATTGCCTTTGCCTCGGTGTTCTACATCGTGAACGCCCTGCATCAGCGGGAATCAGAGATTCGCCAGGAGTTTAATCTCAGTTCCGATCAGGCCCAGCGCTATATTCAGCGCACGGCGGATGTGATGAAAGAGCTCAAGTATATCGCTGAGAACCGCCTGACGGCGGAGAACGGCGTGCTGACTTCGCGGGCGCGTGACGATAAAACCGAGGTCCCGACCTTTCAGCCGCTGTTTGCTGATTCAGACTGTGCGGCAATGGGCAATGCATGGCGCGGATCGCTGGAGTCGCTGGCGTGGTTCATGCGCTACTGGCGCGACAACTTCTCTGCCGCCTACGACCTGAATCGCGTATTTCTCATTGGTAGCGATAATCTCTGCATGGCGAATTTCGGCCTGCGCGATATGCCCGTCGAGCGCGATAACGCGCTGAAAACGCTGCACGAGCGGATTATGAAGTACCGCAATGCGCCGCAGGATGAGTCCGGAAGCAATCTTTACTGGGTAGGGCAGGGGCCGCGTCCGGGGATCGGGTATTTCTACGCGCTGACGCCGGTCTATCTGGCAAACCGTCTGCAGGCGCTGTTAGGCGTTGAGCAGTCCATTCGGATGGAAAATTTCTTTACGCCGGGCAGTCTGCCGATGGGGGTGACCATTCTGGATGAAAATGGTCATGCGCTGATTTCACTGACCGGACCGGAAGGCACCATTAAGGCGGAGCCTCGCTGGATGCAGGAGCGTTCCTGGTTTGGCTATACGCCGGGTTTTCGTGAACTGGTGCTGAAGAAAAACCTGCCGCCGTCCTCGCTGAGCATTGTCTATTCCGTCCCGGTTGATCTGGTGCTGGAACGGATCCGGATGCTGATTCTGAATGCCATTCTGCTGAACGTGCTGGTGGGCGCGGCGCTGTTTACTCTCGCGCGGATGTACGAACGGCGGATCTTTATTCCGGCGGAAAGCGACGCCCAGCGTCTGGAAGAGCATGAGCAGTTTAACCGTAAGATTGTCGCTTCCGCGCCGGTCGGGATCTGCATTCTGCGCACCGTTGACGGTATTAACATTCTCAGTAATGAGCTGGCGCACACGTATCTGAACATGCTCACCCATGAGGACCGACAGAGGCTGACGCAAATCATCTGCGGACAGCAGGTGAACTTTGTCGATGTGCTGACCAGTAATAACACCAACCTGCAGATTAGCTTCGTCCATTCCCGCTATCGCAATGAAAACGTGGCGATCTGTGTGCTGGTGGATGTCTCCGCCCGCGTCAAAATGGAGGAGTCGTTGCAGGAGATGGCGCAGGCGGCTGAGCAGGCGAGTCAGTCGAAATCGATGTTCCTGGCGACCGTCAGCCACGAGCTGCGTACCCCGCTGTATGGCATCATCGGTAACCTCGATCTGCTGCAAACCAAAGCGTTACCCAAAGGGGTCGATCGCCTGGTGACGGCGATGAATAACTCTTCCAGTCTGCTGCTGAAAATCATCAGCGACATTCTCGACTTCTCGAAAATTGAATCTGAGCAGTTGAAAATTGAGCCGCGTGAATTCTCACCGCGCGAGGTGATGAGCCACATTACGGCGAACTATTTGCCGCTGGTGGTGCGCAAGCAGATAGGGTTGTACTGCTTTATCGAACCGAATGTGCCGGTTGCCCTCAATGGCGATCCGATGCGCCTGCAACAGGTGATTTCTAACCTGCTCAGTAATGCGATTAAATTCACCGACATTGGCTGCATCGTACTGCATGTTAGCCGTGACGATGATTACCTCAGTATTCGGGTGCGGGATACCGGCGTAGGGATCCCGGCGAAAGAGGTGGTGCGCCTGTTCGACCCGTTTTTCCAGGTCGGTACCGGCGTGCAGCGCAATTTCCAGGGGACGGGGCTGGGACTGGCGATTTGCGAAAAGCTGATCAGCATGATGGACGGCGACATTTCGGTCGATTCTGAACCGGGGATGGGCAGCCAGTTTACGGTGCGTATTCCGCTGTATGGCGCGCAGTATCCGGCGAAAAAAGGTCTCGATGGACTCGCCAGAACACGCTGTTGGCTGGCGGTGCGTAATGCCTCGCTGTGTCAATTTATTGAAAACAGCCTGACGCGCAACGGCGTCGAAGTGATGCGTTATGAAGGCCAACCTCCGGCGAGTGACGATGTATTGATCGCTGACGATGAGCTGGAACAGCCCTGGCAGGGGCGTGCGGCGGTTATTTTCTGTCGCCGTCACATTGGCATTCCGCTGGAAAGGGTGCCGGGGGAATGGGTTCACAGCGTCGCGTCGCCGCATGAACTGCCGGCGCTGCTGGCCCGGATCTACAGTATTGAACTCGACGATGACGAGCTCTCTTCCGCGTTACCGGCCCCGGAAAAAGCGGCGGCCACCAATGATGACATGATGATCCTGGTGGTTGACGATCATCCAATCAACCGTCGCCTGTTGGCCGATCAGTTGGGTTCGCTGGGGTATCAGTGCAAGACCGCGAATGACGGCGTGGATGCCCTGAACGTGCTAAGCAAAAACCACATCGATATCGTGCTGAGCGACGTCAACATGCCGAATATGGACGGCTATCGTCTGACGCAGCGTATTCGTCAGTTGGGGCTGACGCTACCGGTAGTCGGGGTGACGGCAAACGCCTTAGCCGAAGAGAAGCAGCGCTGTCTGGAGTCGGGGATGGACAGCTGTCTGTCGAAGCCGGTCACGCTGGACATTCTCAAGCAGACGCTGGCGGTGTATGCGGAGCGGGTCAGGAAAACACGGGGTTAAAAATGCCGGATGGCGGCTTTGCCTTATCCGGCCTACAGAACGGGGATGTTTTCCGTAATGAGTAGGCCTGATAAGCGGAGCGCCATCAGGCATTTTGCAACGGAAAGAGAAAT
Source organism: Citrobacter sp. T1.2D-1 (assembly GCF_950098555.1). NCBI lineage: Bacteria > Pseudomonadati > Pseudomonadota > Gammaproteobacteria > Enterobacterales > Enterobacteriaceae > Citrobacter > Citrobacter sp. T1.2D-1. The sequence goes on along the minus strand of NZ_CATNHH010000067.1, from coordinate 120,837 downwards.
TAGTCTTTGTCTGCCGGGCTCAGGGTCACGGAAGAAAGATAGTTCAGCAGTGCGATATCGTTCTCAACGCCCAGTTTCATCATGGCTGATTTCTTCTGGCTGCTGATGGTTTTGATACTGCGGTTCAGTTTCTTGGCGATTTCAGTGACCAGGAAACCCTCGGCAAACAGACGCAGGACTTCACTCTCTTTCGGAGAGAGACGTTTGTCGCCGTAGCCGCCCGCACTGATTTTTTCCAGCAGGCGAGAGACGCTTTCCGGGGTGAACTTTTTGCCTTTTTGCAGCGCCGCGAGCGCTTTCGGCAGATCGGTTGGCGCGCCCTGTTTCAGGACAATTCCTTCGATGTCGAGATCAAGAACCGCGCTCAGGATTGCCGGGTTATTGTTCATGGTCAGAACAATGATCGACAGGCTCGGAAAATGGCGCTTGATATATTTGATCAGAGTGATCCCATCGCCGTACTTGTCGCCCGGCATGGAGAGATCGGTAATCAACACGTGCGCATCTAATTTTGGCAGGTTGTTGATCAGTGCTGTGGAGTCTTCAAATTCGCCAACAACATTCACCCACTCGATTTGCTCAAGTGATTTGCGAATACCGAACAGTACAATCGGATGGTCATCGGCAATAATTACGTTCATATTGTTCATGTAAAGGCTACCTTGCTACAGCAAGCTCTTGACGTAGGCGTCAATGTCGCTGATGTATTTTTCTATTCCTGGAGCATCTTTCTCGCGAATCAGATGTTCCAGCGTTTCACATAACTGCTTGCCGGGTACCAGATTTAGCATGGCAAACACGCCTTTCAGGCGGTGAGCCGTTTGGGCTAGCGCAGCAAAATCGCTGATTGCTGCCTCAGTATACAACCTCTTAACATCATCCGGTACTGTGTCTACAAATAGTGCGTAATAACCGCTGGCATGAAGTTCGGCGTTTTCATCACCTCCCAGAGGGGATTCCGGGATCGCTTCCTGCGCCAGTTGCTCTTCAATTAGTTGTAGTACAGCTTCCTGCATAGCGTTGCTCATATTAAAGTTGACGCGAAGCTGGCCAGGGCCTATTTTCCGCACGCCTGACTCATCATCGCTTAAAAGCAAGCCGGAGGCAGTAAGATTAGACGGATTATCAGTTAAAAAGAGATCATATTCTTGACTTATGAGTCTCTCATCCGGGGTGATGCAGGTCGCCCCCCAGTTTTCCAACTGACGAAGCACAATGTTGCGAACCTCGTTAGAGGTCACGTCGATCATGACGCTGACATCATCCAGCAGACGCTCTTCGTCTTCTCTATGCTGGTCGAGCGGAGTCATTTTAACATGGACTGTATAGCGTGTACCCAGCGCATCTCGCGCTTTTATGTTCAAATGCCCGCCGAGTTTACGTGCCAACTGATCGCATAGCCAGAAGGCCAGCGGATTGGCTTTGCCGTAACGATCTTTCTGCGTCTCGCTGATGAACGGGAAATGTAGGTTGTCGATTTCGCTTAACGTCACGCCTTCACCGGTATCCAGAATGCGGAAAGTCAGGCGCTCCGCCACCGACTCATCCTGACTTACCTCAAGCGTGATTTTACCAATCTGGGTGGTCGTCACCGCGTACTGCATCAACAACAGTAAGATCCGTCGCAGCGCATCGCGATCGCCACGCCGCTCGTCGTTGGCCTTCAGATGGTTGTTGATGAGCAGTTGCAGCCCTTTGCGCTTCATGGCCGGCAGCACTTCCGGTACGACTTCGTCAATCAGCGCCTGAACCGAGAAGAGGGTCGGCTCGCTCTTCCAGGCGTCGCTTTCCAGCATGTTCGCCAGTTGAATTTCATCGATCATGCGGATCAATACATCGGCATGATTCGCCAGTTGCTGTGCATCAGACGTTTGCACCTGCGCGACCTCCGCCGCCAGCTTTTTGACCGGGTCTTTTAACGCCTCGCTGATGTTTTGCATAAAGGCGGTGCGGCCCTGCTGATTTTTTTCGTACAACCGCTGTGCCTGTTTGAGCTTTTTGTTCACCAGCACTTCACGATCCTGGTCACGGATAATAAAGATCTGGGTGCGCGGAGCGACCTGGCTGCGGAACAGGCGTATCTCATACAGCTCATTATTGACGGTTGCCTGGATCACGCCCTGATGCTGTTCCGCCATACTGGTGATGTTTTGCAGATTCAGATGCGGCAACAGATGGTCGGCAATTTTGTTACTCATCACCGTGCGGTTCGCCTCCTGGTCATGCACCAGCAGACCCAGCGGCAGCAGGGAGACAATTTCTTCATTAATCGCACGCAGAATACGTAGCTCATTATTGGCCGCGGTATTCGGCGCGACTTCGGTTGTGCGTCCCGGCTGGTTACGAAAGGTGGTATAGCCAAACAGCGCGAGGGCCAGCAGGCCAATATTCAGCAACAGCGGTAACAGGATGTTTTGCAGCGTATCGAGCAACAGCGTACCGAACGGCACCTGCCAGACCAGTCGCATTCCCGTCGAGTTCAGCGCCGAAGAGATTTCAATTTTCGAACTGTTAAAGCTGATGCTTACGCTGTCTGGTGATTCTTTATCCGCGTTGCGTGTGCTGACTGGGGTGGTGTCAGGCTCAAGGCGGAAGCTGTCCAGCGGCATGCCGGGGGGAATTAAGTCATTGATGGGCAGATCAAATGCGACAACGGTCGCCAGATGCCCCGGCTGGTTAAAGGTGGTCCGCAGGGTAAAGTAGTGGCCGTTTTGCCAGGCCAGACGACGCAGCGATGAAAAGCTTTCCCGCTCGTCCAGCGCATTGGCCTGCTGAAGCATCTCGGCCCGGCGTGAGTCGACAATGCTGCCAATGGTTGACTCTTTAAATCCCGAAGAGAGGTCTTTCAACGGCAGCGTCGAGATGAGGGTCAGACTGTTGTCCTGCCCGTTGAGATAATACATGGACCACGGCACCGTTTCGGCACCCCACAGCGTGTCGAGGTAGGTCGAGATGCGCTGTGTCATTTCCAGCGTTGAACTGTCATGCGAGCCAAAGATCAGCGCTTCGGTTTTACGACGCGGTTTTTCGAGATAGTAAACGTCCTGTTTCAGGCGCGTTTCCTGCAATCCTTCGCTGCTCGATGGATTCGTGGTCGCCGCGATGTTGTCATAGATTTGCCAGGTCGCGTAACGCCAGGTATCGACACGCTTATGGATAGCATGTGTGATATCGACGATTTGATAGCTCTTATCTTTTAGCCATGCGTTAACCGCGCTTTGCACCATCACGCCCATCGTTACCAGCAACACAATGATCAGCAATAAAAAGAAACGGGTAATGCTTCCCGGCAGGAGGGAGAATCGGGACGTAGCCGTTGTATCAGACTGACTCATTCGTGGTTATGACCTGTAAAACAACGCCGAAGGTGAAAGGGCAGTATAAAGGGTACGGTGTGAATTTCCACATTCTCTACTCATTGATGTTCTGCATTTTTTGCCAAAAAGAATTCATCGGTTAGATGACGTAAAAGTGTACAGCCCCGCAAGCTACGTACAAATATGACCCGACGCGTGATGACAAATAGCACGAAATAACAAGAAATCGGTTTCTGATATCAGTCAGTGACTGAATGAAGGTAAATAGTTAATAGTTGTTATTATTTTTGTGCGGTAGCACATAAAGAGAAAATAAGTGTAAAGAAGGGTAAAAAAAAACCGGACGCATCGCATCCGGTTGAAATAGGGGTAAACAGACATTCAGAAATGAATGACGGTAATAAATAAAGTTAATGATGATAGCGAGAGATATTTTAGTGATGCGCGACGATTTTGTTTTGTCATTCAGTGCTATGAAATTTATTTTAGTAACCTCTTGTTTTTGTTGTTATTTTTATATTTCTTGAGTGATTGTGCTTATTTTTTGTCTTTTTGAAGCAAAAAAAAAGTTCCCTCATATTTACATTTTGAAACACCTATGTGGATAAATGAAACATCTTAAAAGTTTTAGTATCATATTCGTGTTGGATTATTCTGCAATTTTGAGGAGAATGAACTTGCCGACTGGTTAATGAGGGTTAATCAGTATGCAGTGGCATAAAAAAGCAAATAAAGGCATATAACAGAGGGTTAATAACATGAAAGTTAAAGTACTGTCCCTCCTGGTACCAGCACTGCTGGTAGCAGGCGCAGCAAATGCGGCTGAAATTTACAACAAAGACGGCAACAAATTAGACCTGTTCGGTAAAGTCGACGGTCTGCATTATTTCTCCGATGACAAGAGTCTTGATGGCGATCAGACCTATATGCGTATCGGCTTCAAAGGCGAAACTCAGGTTAACGATCAGATCACCGGTTACGGCCAGTGGGAGTATCAGATCCAGGGTAACGCACCTGAATCCGAAAACAACTCCTGGACTCGTGTCGCATTTGCGGGTCTGAAATTCGGCGACGCGGGTTCTTTCGACTACGGTCGTAACTACGGCGTTGTGTATGACGTTACGTCCTGGACCGACGTTCTGCCAGAATTCGGTGGCGACACCTACGGTTCTGACAACTTCATGCAGCAGCGTGGTAACGGCTTTGCGACTTACCGTAACGCTGATTTCTTCGGTCTGGTTGATGGCCTGAACTTTGCCCTGCAGTATCAGGGTAAAAACGGCAGCCCGTCAGGCGAAGGTGCTGATGGCTTAGCTTACACTGGCGTGACTAACAACGGTCGTGGAGCGCTGCGTCAGAACGGCGACGGTGTCGGCGGTTCCGTGACTTATGACATCGGTGAAGGCTTCGGTCTGGGTGCAGCAGTGAGCAGCTCCAAACGTACTGATGAGCAGAACAAAGCGATTTATCTTGGTAACGGCGATCGCGCTGAAACCTACACCGGCGGCCTGAAATACGACGCTAACAACGTTTATCTGGCAGCACAGTACACCCAGACCTACAACGCAACGCGCGTAGGCGGCGAAGGGTGGGCAAACAAAGCGCAGAACTTCGAAGTGGTTGCTCAGTACCAGTTCGACTTCGGTCTGCGTCCGTCCGTTGCTTACCTGCAGTCCAAAGGTAAAAACCTGGGGACTCTCAACGGTCGTAACTACGACGATGAAGATCTGCTGAAATATGTTGATGTTGGCGCAACCTATTACTTCAACAAAAACATGTCCACCTACGTTGATTACAAAATCAACCTGCTGGATGACAACAGCTTCACTCGTGATGCCGGTATCAGCACCGACGACATCGTTGCACTGGGCCTGGTTTACCAGTTCTAAGTTTGCTTAATGTCGATAAAAGGCCCTGCGGGGCCTTTTTTTGTGCGGTTCTACGACGCACAATCGGCGGTTTTTGGTGTACTCTTGCGCCTCTTTTGCAGGAGAACAATCACGTATGGAAATGAACATTGCTCGCGTGGCCTTACTGGCGATGACCGTCTTTTTTACCGGGTGCGATAACGCGCCGGACGCGGCGCAAACGCCAGCGACGGCTCCGGTAGTGCTGGAAGGGAAAACGATGGGCACCTTCTGGCGCGTGAGTGTGGTCGGTATTGATGCTAACGCGTCAGCGGCGCTACAAACGAAAATTCAGACGCAACTGGATGCCGACGACCAGTTGCTCTCAACCTATAAAAATGATTCGGCGCTGATGCGCTTCAACCTGTCGAAAAGCCTTTCTCCCTGGCCTGTCAGCGAAGCGATGGCGGATATTGTGACCTCAGCGCTGCGTATTGGGCAAAAAACGCAGGGCGCGATGGACATCACCGTCGGGCCATTGGTGAATTTGTGGGGATTTGGTCCCGACAAGCAGCCGGTCCAGATCCCGACGCAGGCGCAAATTGATGCGGCAAAAGCCAACAGCGGGTTGCAGCACCTGACGGTGATCAACCAGGCGAAACAACAGTATCTGCAAAAAGATCTGCCGGATTTGTTTGTCGATCTCTCCACCGTCGGTGAAGGTTACGCTGCCGATCACCTGGCACAGTTGATGGAGCGGGAAGGTATTGCCCGCTATCTGGTCTCTGTCGGCGGGGCGCTGAACAGTCGTGGGATGAACGCCGAAGGGCATCCGTGGCGGGTGGCGATCCAGAAACCCACCGATCGCGAGAATGCGGTTCAGGCGGTGGTGGATATTAACGGGCACGGCATCAGTACCTCCGGCAGTTACCGCAACTATTACGAGCTGAACGGCAAACGCCTCACCCATGTTATCGATCCGCAAACGGGTCGTCCCATTGAGCACAATCTGGTGTCGGTGACGGTGATTGCGCCAACGGCGCTGGAGGCGGATGGCTGGGATACCGGGCTGATGGTGCTCGGCACGGAGAAAGCCAAAGAGGTCGTACGCCAGGAAGGATTGGCGGTGTATATGATCATCAAAGAGGGGGAGGGATTCAAAACCTGGATGTCGCCACAATTTGAAAGCTTCCTCATCCGTGAACAAAATTAAAAAGCAAGATTGCGGGTTTTCGAGTGACGGGTTTCGGACACACTGCAGCTAAGCAGGCACTATGCTTAACGAAGGAGTCCAGAATGAAAAATTATCAACGCGTAAATGACGATCAGCGCTGGCAGTCGGTGTTAGAACGCGATTCTGACGCTGACGGTCAGTTTGTTTTTGCCGTGCAAACGACCGGGATCTTTTGTCGACCATCGTGTACGGCAAAACATGCGCTGCGTAAAAATGTCCGCTTCTTTCCCGACGCGCAGGCCGCGCTGATGGCTGGGTTTCGCCCGTGTAAACGCTGTCAGCCGGATAAAGCCAACGCCCAGCAGCACCGGCTGGATAAAATCACGCATGCCTGTCAGCTTCTGGAGCAGGAGAGCCCAATAACGCTCAATGTTCTGGCTGAGAAGGTGGCGATGAGCCCGTATCATCTGCATCGCTTGTTCAAAGCCACAACCGGGATGACGCCAAAAGCCTGGCAGCAATCGTATCGCGCCCGCCGCCTGCGCGACGCCCTGAGTCACGGCGAAAGCGTGACCCAGGCGATTCTGAATGCCGGTTTTCCAGACAGCAGCAGCTACTATCGTAACGCCGATGCGGCGCTTGGGATGACGGCAAAACAGTTCCGCCGTGGCGGTGACAAACTGGCCGTGCGCTATGCGCTGGCCGATTGCTCACTTGGACGCTGTCTGGTGGCGGAGAGCGAGCGGGGGATTTGCGCCATTTTGTTAGGGGATGACGATGTGGCGCTGATTGCTGAACTGCGGACCTTGTTCCCGGCCGCTCAGGGTCACCCTGCCGACGCCCATTTTCAGCAGCGCATCCACCGCGTTATTGCCAGTATTGACGGGCGCGACGCGGCGCTGACGTTGCCGCTGGATATTCAGGGCACCGCGTTTCAGCAGCAGGTCTGGCAGGCGCTGCGCACGATTCCTTACGGGGCGACCGTCAGCTATCAGCAACTGGCAAAAGCGATCGGCAAGCCGAAAGCGGTTCGTGCGGTCGCCAGCGCCTGTGGCGCGAACAAACTGGCGATCGTGATCCCCTGTCACCGCGTTGTCCGGGGTGATGGTTCGCTTTCCGGTTATCGCTGGGGCGTGTCGCGCAAGGCGCAGATCCTGCGGCGTGAATCGCCTGATGAGGGAGCATAATGCTCGATCTGTTTGCCGATTCGCAGCCCTGGCAGGAACCGCTGGCACCCGGCGCTGTCATTTTGCGCCGCTTTGCCTTCCGCGCGGCGCCGCAACTGGTACAGGAGATTGAGACGGTCGCCCACTGCTCGCCGTTTCGCCAGATGATCACCCCCGGCGGCTACACGATGTCGGTGGCGATGACCAACTGTGGGCGGCTGGGCTGGACGACCGACAGCCGCGGCTACCTCTATTCGCCTGTCGATCCGTTGACGGGACTCGCCTGGCCCGACTTCCCACCGTCCTTCCTGCGTCTGAGTCAGCAGGCGGCGACGGCGGCGGGCTATGCGGATTATCAGCCGGACGCCTGCCTGATCAACCGCTATGTGCCTGGCGCAAAGCTTTCCTTGCATCAGGATAAAGACGAGCCGGATCTGCGCGCGCCAATCGTCTCTGTCTCGCTGGGCTTACCGGCTGTCTTTCAGTTTGGCGGTCTGAAACGTAGCGATCCGCTGACGCGCATTCTGCTGGAACACGGTGACGTGGTGGTCTGGGGAGGAGAATCACGTCTGTTTTACCACGGGATTCAGCCGTTGAAGGCCGGGTTCCATCCGATGACCGCCGATTGTCGTTACAATCTGACTTTTCGCCAGGCGGGTAAAAAAGAATAAAAATAAGAATTATTATTGCTGAACGCGTTGAGACGTTTAAACTGCGGGCTGTTATTCCTTGTCCGGGTTGTATGAATGGAACTACTTCTTCTTGTCTGGCGGCAGTATCGCTGGCCATTTATTAGCGTGATGGCGCTCAGCCTCGTCAGCGCGGCGCTGGGGATTGGTCTTATCGCTTTTATCAACCAGCGTCTTATTGAGACCGCAGATCCCTCTCTGCTGGTTTTACCGGAATTTCTGGGATTGCTGTTGCTGTTGATGGCGGTGACGCTGGGCTCACAGCTGGCGCTCACCACGCTGGGACACCACTTTGTCTTCCGTCTGCGCAGTGAATTCATCAAACGTATTCTCGATACGCACGTTGAACGTATTGAGCAACTGGGCAGCGCCTCTCTGCTGGCCGGGTTGACCAGCGACGTGCGCAACATCACCATTGCCTTTGTCCGTCTGCCTGAACTGGTTCAGGGGATCATCCTGACCGTCGGCTCGGCGGCGTATCTGGCGATGCTGTCGACCAAAATGCTGCTGGTCACGGCTATCTGGATGATCATTACCATCTGGGGCGGTTTTATGCTGGTATCGCGGGTTTATCGGCATATGGCGACGCTGCGCGAAACCGAGGATAAACTGTATAACGATTATCAGACGGTGCTGGAAGGACGCAAAGAGCTGACGCTCAACCGCGAGCGCGCGGAGCATATTTTCACCCACCTCTATATTCCGGATGCCAAAGCGTATCGCCACCATATTATTCGCGCCGATACCTTCCACCTCAGTGCCGTAAACTGGTCGAATATCATGATGCTCGGCGCGATTGGTCTGGTGTTCTGGATGGCAAACAGCCTCGGCTGGGCGGATACCAACGTCGCGGCAACCTACTCGTTAACGCTACTGTTCCTGCGTACACCGCTGCTGTCGGCGGTGGGGGCATTACCCACGCTGCTGACGGCGCAGGTCGCTTTCAACAAGCTGAACAAATTCGCGCTGGCGCCATTTAAGGCTGAGTTCCCGCGCCCGCAGGCCTTCCCGGGATGGAAAACCCTCGAACTGCGTAACGTCATGTTCCACTATCAGGACAACGCGTTCTCCGTAGGACCGGTGAATCTGACGATTAACCGCGGTGAATTGCTGTTTTTAATCGGCGGCAACGGCAGCGGTAAATCGACGTTGGCGATGCTGCTGACGGGGCTATATCAGCCACAGTCCGGGGAGATCCTGCTGGACGGTAAGCCTGTCAGTGCCGAAAAGCCGGAAGATTATCGTAAGCTCTTTTCGGCGGTGTTTACCGACGTCTGGCTGTTTGACCAACTGCTGGGACCGGAAGGTAAACCGGCCGATCCTGCACTGGTTGAAAAGTGGCTTGAGCACCTGAAAATGGCGCACAAGCTGGAACTGAGCGATGGCCGGATCCTGAATCTGAAACTGTCGAAGGGGCAGAAAAAGCGCGTGGCGCTGCTGCTGGCGCTGGCGGAAGATCGCGACATTATTCTGCTCGACGAGTGGGCGGCCGATCAGGATCCGCACTTCCGCCGCGAGTTTTACCAGGTGCTGCTGCCGTTAATGCAGGAGATGGGGAAAACCATTTTTGCCATCAGCCACGACGACCATTATTTTATTCATGCCGACCGTTTGCTGGAAATGCGCAACGGACAGGTGAGTGAACTGGTGGGTGATGAGCGTGACGCTGCATCACGCGATGCGGTCGCGCGCACGGCCTGAGCTATCTGACCATTGTCCCGATGGCGCAACGCTTTTCGGGACAGCGGTTCTTTTTTTATCCATCTGACGCCCCCGTTTATTGTTATTTACATAACCTCGCGCCATGCTTAATGGCATCTCATATCATGGATTTATGATTAATGTTCGCAAAACACAAAAACAGCGCAAGGCTGCGCGATGAAGAGCGTGCGCGGCTGATCTGGCTGCTCACCACCGACAAAGCCATCGTTTCCACCCTGTTAGGCAAGCTCACCCTGGCTGAGCAATATGATGTCGGAACGTTATCCGACGATATTGCTGAGGTAGGCGCGCTGGTCGACCATCTTCCGCCGCCCGATCTCGCGGATACTCTGGAAGCGCTCCCGTCGGAAGAGCGTCACGCCCTCTGGCGGCTGATCGCAAGCGAAAAGCGCGGCTACGTGCTGCTCGAAGCCTCAGAAAACGTCTGGGACGACCTGATCGACGAAATGACCGACCGGGAGTTGCTTGAGGCGCTGCAATACCTCGACATCGACGAACAGATTTACCTGGTTCAACACCTGCCGCGTAACCTCACTGGCCGGTTACTGGCGACGCTGCCACCCGAAGAACGGGCCCGCGTGCGCCAGGTCATGCATTACGAAAAGAATCGCGTCGGTGCGATTATGGAGTTCGAGGTCATTACCGTTCGCCCGGACGTGACGCTGGAAGTCGTACAGCGCTATCTGCGTCGTCTGGGCAAGATGCCGGAAAACACCGATAAACTGTTTGTCACCCGCCGCGACAAAACGCTGGTCGGGGAGCTTACCCTGACCTGTATTTTGCTCAACGACGTGCAGCGCAAAGTCAGCGAGGTGATGGATGACGATCCGCTGACCTTCGCCCCGGAAGACAAAGCGGAAAACGCGGCGCGTACCTTCGAACGTGACAACCTGGTCAGCGCCGCGGTGGTTGATCCTTCCGGCAAACTGATGGGGCGCCTGACGATCGACGAGATAGTCGACGTGGTGTATGAAGAAACGGACACCGATCTACGTCGGATGGGCGGGTTGAGCGCGGAAGAGGACGTTTTTGCGCCCGTGCCTAAAGCGGTGAAAACGCGCTGGGCGTGGCTGGCTATCAACCTGTGTACCGCGTTCATCGCCTCTCGCGTGATTGATGGCTTTGAGCACACCATTTCGCAGCTGGTGGCGCTGGCGTCGCTGATGCCCATTGTCGCCGGGATCGGCGGGAATACCGGTAATCAGACCATCACCATGATTGTCCGGGCGCTGGCGTTACAAAACATTCAGCCGGGTAACCTGACGTTTCTTATTCTGCGCGAGATGGGCGTGGCGTTGGTGAATGGCCTTGTCTGGGGCGGGATCATGGGTGGGATCACCTGGTGGCTGTACGACGACATGGCGCTCGGCGGGGTGATGACCCTGGCAATGATGCTGAATCTGTTAATGGCGGCGCTAATGGGGGTGATCATCCCGATGACGATGGTGAAGCTCGGGCGCGACCCGGCGGTCGGTTCGAGCGTAATGATCACCGCGATTACTGATACCGGCGGGTTCTTTATTTTTCTTGGGCTGGCGACGCTGTTTCTGATGTAGCGCGTCGTTTGCGCGTTACGATGCGGGGCAGTAATCCCATAGCCACCACTCCGGCAACCACGCCAATCGCCAGGTTGCCAGTGGAGACCGTTGCGCCAACGGTAATGACCATCACCAGCGTTTCCACCACGGGCAGTGTCGTCAGGGTAGTGGGCTGGATGCTGTGCCAACTGAACGTTTTCACCGCCACAATCACCATGATCCCGGCCAGAACCGACATCGGGATTTTCGCCATCACGTCGCTCAGCGCGGTCACCAGCAGCAGTAAAACCAGCCCGGCGGCGATTGTCGACACGCGGCTGCGGCCTTTCCCCATCTCCACGTTAACGATGGTCTGCCCGATCATCGCGCAGCCGGCAATGCCGCCGTAAAAACCCGCCAGAATGTTGGCCAATCCCAGACCCGTGCTTTCACGATTTTTATTTGACGGCGTGACCGTCAGGTCATCAACCAGTTTCGCCGTCAACAGCGACTCCATCAGGCCCACGAAGGCGATACTCAGTGCGCAGGGCCAGATAATCGCCAGCGTGTGCAGATTCAGCGGTACCAACAGTTGCGTCAGTGCCGGTAGGCCACCACGCATTGAACCTTCATCGCCGACGGTTGGCAGCAATTGCCCGGTGGTTGCGGTAAACAGCGTCAGCAAGACAATGGCAATCAGCGGCGCAGGAATGCTTTTAATCACCCGCGGCACCCACAGCACAATCAGCAGCGTTAAGGTAAATAGCCCCCAGATGAGTGGGCTTGTGCTCCAGAAATGGGGAACCTGGGCGAAGAAAATCAGAATACCGAGGGCGTTCACAAAACCGGTCATGACGGCGGTGGGAATAAAACGCATCAGCCGCGCCATCCCGGTGACGCCAAACAGAATCTGAATGAGTCCGGCCAGCACCACCGCCGGCAGGATGTACTGTACGCCATGCTGATGCACCATCGGACCAATCACCAGCGCAACGGAACCGGCGGCCGCTGTGACCATCGCGGGGCGACCGCCCATGAAAGACATGGCAAGACAGAGGACCACCGAGGCGATCAGACTGACTTTCGGGTCAACGCCAGCAATCACCGAAAAGGAAATCACTTCAGGGATCAGCGCCAGCGCGGTAATGACTCCCGCCAGCGTTTCGCGTATCAGCAGACGTGGGGCGCGAAGGACGCCACTGACGGTGTGTTCCTCAGCCAGAGCAGGAGACGAAGGGGTTACAGACATATTTACTCTCAGGTCGGAAGGGGCCTGATAACAGTAGACCAGCAGGCGTCCGTGCGGTGAATAATAAAGCGCCGCATAGTACCTTTCTGGAGCGTCTGTTTCCAGAAAATATTGCGAATAACCCCATAAAGATTCAACGTATTTTTAACTTTTATAAAATTTAAATATAATTTATAAACAATATTTAAATATTTTTACTGAAATGTTAACGTTGATGCCGCTCGATTTTCACCTGCAAAAAGCAAAAAAACGATACTAAAAGTAAGGCATTAACCATATGAAAAAAGTGACTGCCATGCTCTTCTCGATGGCCGTAGGGCTGAATGCTGTCTCGATGGCGGCAAAAGCGAAAGCGACGGAAGAGCAGGAGACGGACGTACTGTTGATCGGCGGCGGCATCATGAGCGCTACATTGGGAACGTACTTACAGGAACTGGAACCCGGCTGGTCGATGACCATGGTGGAGCGCCTGGACGGTGTCGCGCAAGAGAGTTCAAACGGCTGGAACAACGCCGGTACAGGGCACTCCGCGCTGATGGAGTTGAACTACACGCCAAAGAAAGCCGACGGGAGTATCAGCACCGAAAAGGCAGTTGAAATTAACGAAGCCTTCCAGATTTCCCGTCAGTTCTGGGCGCATCAGGTCAACAGCGGCGTATTGCACGACCCTCGCGCCTTCATCACCACCGTTCCGCACATGAGCTTCGTCTGGGGGGATGAGAACGTTAACTTCCTGCGCGCCCGTTATGCGGCGCTGCAACAGAGCACGCTGTTCCGCGGCATGCGCTACTCTGAAGACCACGCGCAAATCAAAGAGTGGGCGCCGCTGGTGATGGAAGGGCGCGATCCGAAACAGAAGGTCGCCGCCACGCGAACTGAAATGGGAACGGATGTGAACTACGGCGAAATCACGCGCCAGTTGATTGCCTCGTTACAGAAAAAGCCCAACTTTACGCTGGAGTTAAGCACTGAAGTCCGCGGTTTTAAACGTAACGACGATAACAGCTGGACGGTGACCGTCGCCGATCTGAAAAACGGCGAAGCGGAACATAACATCAAAGCCAAATTCGTCTTTATCGGCGCAGGTGGCGCAGCGCTGAAACTGCTGCAGGAGACCGGTATTCCTGAAGCCAAAGAGTATGCTGGCTTCCCGGTCGGCGGTCAGTTCCTGGTCGCGGAAAACCCGGACGTTGTGAATCGTCATCTGGCGAAAGTGTACGGTCAGGCTTCCGTGGGCGCGCCGCCGATGTCGGTTCCGCATATCGATACCCGTATTCTGGACGGTAAACGCGTGGTGCTGTTTGGGCCGTTCGCTACCTTCTCCACTAAATTCCTGAAAAACGGTTCACTGTGGGATCTGCTGAGTTCAACCACGCCTTCGAACTTCATGCCGATGGTCAATGTGGGACTGGATAACTTCGATCTGGTGAAATACCTGATTAGCCAGGTGATGCTGAGTGATGACGACCGCTTTGACGCGCTGAAAGCGTACTATCCGCAGGCGAAGAAAGCGGACTGGCGTTTGTGGCAGGCGGGTCAGCGCGTACAGATCATCAAGCGTGATGAAGACAAAGGGGGCGTACTGCGTCTGGGAACGGAAGTGGTGAGCGACAAAGAAGGAACCGTTGCCGCGCTGCTGGGCGCGTCACCGGGCGCATCCACTGCGGCACCGATCATGCTCCACCTGATGGAAACGGTCTTCAAAGATAAAGTGAGCACGCCGCAATGGCAGGCGAAGCTGAAAACGATTATTCCGTCTTACGGTACAAAACTGAACGGCAACGTTGAGGCGACGCAGCAGGAACTGCAATATACCAGTGAGGTGCTGGGTCTGAAATATGACAAGCAGCAGGTGGCAGACTCGCTGCCCACACCGCAACTGAAACCTCAGGCTCAGCCGGAGCGTAAAGCCGTCGCGGATATCGCACTGTAACCCGATTGCCGGATGGCGCTGCGCTTTTCCGGCCTACATCACGTTCTTGTAGGCCGGATAAGGCGGTACGTCGCTATCCGGCATCATTAGCTATTTATCGCGTTACCGCGTTCTGCACGTTATCTTCCGCTTTCCAGATGCGGAATTTCACATCGATATTTGCCGGGGTATACACCACGATCGGCAACTTGCTGTTGTAACGCAACATCCCGTTATCACCCAGATACGCGGTGACAAGCTTCTGCTCTTTTTTGCCGTCCGGGCAGGCCATCATGGTCGATACCGGAGAGGTGACTTTGTCAAAGACGTAGTAGTCATAACCCCAACCTTCCAGCGTTTTGCTTTCCAGTGCGCCGCCCAGACGATGCTGGTTGCAGTCGACCTCCAGCGTCTGACCGATCATCAGTTCCACTTTCAGAGTAGATTCATCTTCCTGATGGGGTAACTGGATAACCTGGCGCTTCATCCCTTTTTCCGCCTGCGGATAAGGGGCGATTTTTTCCAGCGGTTGCGGGGTAGTCTCAGCGGATGCCGCCCATGCAGAGGTGCTGGCGAAGGCAGCGAACAAAACGGCAGGGACCATTGTCTTCATTTTAGAGTTCACAGGTTTTCCTTTTTTATCTTATGAACGATTTCACGGCAGGTTAGCATATTCACCAGAGTTATTGATCTGTCTTTACGTATTTTTTAAGTGCATTAACTGAGTTGATGTCTTAGGTATGGTTATTTATTCTGTTAATGACCATTTGGCCCGGGCAATTATCCTGACAGTTATTTCGATATATAAATAATTACATAACCCTTTGATATGTGCGGAGAAGCACATTCTGACAAGCTTCATTAACACTCTTTTGATCCAACCACTGGTTTTACCCCAATTGGGGTATGCACCTGGAACACATCCTTTACTATCTTACCGATCATAATAATGACTTAGTAGTAACGCGGTTTTTATTGTCGTTCACCCAGCCGGGGGAGCGTCGTTTATGGAAGGGCGATGCCATGGTTGATTTATCCCGTCGAGGCATACTGACTGGCAGTTGGCGTAATGCTAACCGTGGGATCCGTCCGCCGTGGAGCATGGAAGCCTCTCAGTTTCTGTCCCAGTGTACCCGTTGCGACGCCTGTATTCAGGCTTGTGAACACGATGTTTTGCAGCGTGGGCCGGGTGGCTATCCAAACGTTAATTTCCAACAAAGCGAATGCACCTTCTGCTACGCCTGCGCGCAGGCTTGCCCCGAATCTCTCTTTTCTCCGCGCCACACCAGGGCATGGGATCTGATTTTTACCATTGGGCAAGCGTGTCTGGCGTATCAGTCCGTAGAGTGCCGCCGCTGTCAGGATAGTTGTGAGCCGCAGGCGATTATGTTTCGCCCAACGCTGTCCGGCATTTATCAACCACAACTCAATAACCAGAACTGTAACGGATGCGGCGCGTGTGTCGCCAGTTGCCCGGTGTCAGCCATTACCGCGGAGTATAACCATGCACATTAACTGGCAGGTCTGCAGCCTGATTGTTCAGGCCAAAGGCGAACATGTACAGGATATCAGCACGCAGTTAAACGCATTGCCGGGCTGCGAAGTGGCGGTAAGCGACCCGCAAAGCGGTCAGATGATTGCCGTGGTTGAAGCAGAACACAGCGAAACGCTGATGCAAACAATTGAGTCGGTACGCAACGTTGCGGGCGTACTGGCGGTGTCGCTGGTTTATCACCAGCAGGAAGAACAAGGTGAGGAAACACCATGAAACTCAGTCGTCGTAGCTTTATGAAAGCTAACGCCGTTGCGGCCGCTGCGGCGGCTGCCGGGCTAAGCGTGCCGGGCGTTGCCCGTGCAGTTGTCGGTCAACAGGAAGCCATCAAGTGGGATAAAGCCCCGTGCCGTTTTTGTGGCACAGGCTGTGGCGTACTGGTCGGGACGCAACAGGGGCGTATTGTCGCCTGTCAGGGCGACCCGGAAGCCCCGGTTAACCGTGGTCTGAACTGCATCAAGGGCTATTTCCTGCCCAAAATTATGTACGGAGAGGACCGTTTAACGCAGCCGCTGCTGCGTATGAAAGACGGTAAGTACAGCAAAGACGGTGAATTTACGCCGATCGGTTGGGAGCAGGCTTTCGACGTGATGGAAGAGAAATTCAAAACCTCACTGAAAGAGAAAGGCCCGGAGTCTGTCGGCATGTTTGGTTCCGGCCAGTGGACCATCTGGGAAGGTTATGCCGCCTCCAAACTGTTTAAAGCCGGTTTCCGCTCGAACAACCTCGACCCAAACGCACGTCACTGCATGGCATCAGCGGTAGTCGGCTTCATGCGAACCTTTGGTATGGACGAACCGATGGGCTGCTACGACGATATCGAGCATACCGATGCGTTTGTTCTGTGGGGTGCCAATATGGCGGAAATGCACCCGATCCTCTGGTCGCGCATCACCAACCGTCGTCTCTCCGATCCGAATGTTAACGTTTCCGTGCTGTCCACTTTCCAGCACCGTAGCTTTGAGCTGGCGGACAACGGGATGGTCTTTACGCCGCAGTCTGACCTGGTGATCCTCAACTACATCGCCAACTACATCATTCAGAATAACGCGATTAACCAGGACTTCTTCAGCAAGCACGTTAACGTCCGCAAAGGGGCAACGGATATCGGCTATGGCCTGCGTCCGACCCATCCGCTGGAAAAAGCAGCGAAAAACCCAGGTTCTGACGCCTCCGAGCCGATGAGCTTTGAAGATTACAAAGCGTTTGTTGCCGAGTACACGCTGGAAAAAACCGCTGAAATGACCAGCGTGCCAAAAGATCAACTGGAACAACTGGCGAAGCTGTATGCCGACCCGAACAAGAAGGTCATCTCCTACTGGACAATGGGCTTCAACCAGCATACGCGCGGCGTGTGGGCCAACAACCTGATCTACAACATCCACCTGCTGACCGGCAAAATTGCGCAACCGGGCTGTGGGCCGTTCTCTTTGACCGGACAGCCTTCTGCCTGTGGTACTGCGCGTGAAGTGGGCACCTTTGCTCACCGTCTGCCAGCGGACATGGTGGTCACCAACGAAAAACACCGTGAGATCTGCGAAAAACACTGGAATATCCCGGCTGGGACTATTCCGGCGAAAATCGGTCTTCACGCGGTTGCCCAGGACCGGGCACTGAAAGACGGCAAGCTGAACGTCTACTGGACGATGTGTACCAACAATATGCAGGCGGGTCCGAACATCAATGAAGATCGTCTGCCGGGCTGGCGCGATCCGCGCAACTTTATCATTGTCTCCGATCCGTACCCGACCGTCAGCGCGCTGGCAGCGGATCTGATCCTGCCAACCGCGATGTGGGTGGAGAAGGAAGGGGCTTACGGTAACGCCGAGCGCCGTACCCAGTTCTGGCGCCAGCAGATTAAAGCACCGGGTGAATCAAAATCTGACCTGTGGCAACTGGTTCAGTTCTCACGTCGTTTCAAAACGGAAGAGGTCTGGCCTGAAGAGCTGCTGGCACAGAAACCGGAACTGCGCGGTAAAACGCTGTATGACGTACTGTTTGCCACGCCTGCGGTGAGCAAGTTCCCGCTGACGGAGTTGAAAGAGGATCAGTTGAACGATGAATCCCGCGATCTGGGCTTCTACCTGCAAAAAGGATTGTTTGAAGAGTACGCCTGGTTTGGTCGCGGACACGGTCACGATCTCGCACCGTTCGATGACTACCACAAGGCGCGCGGTCTGCGCTGGCCAGTCGTTGACGGGAAAGAGACGCAGTGGCGCTACAGCGAAGGTAACGATCCGTACGTCAAAGCGGGCGAAGGCTACAAGTTCTACGGTAAGCCAGACGGTAAAGCGGTGATTTTCGCGCTGCCGTTTGAACCTGCCGCTGAAGTCCCGGATGCAGAGTACGACCTGTGGCTTTCCACGGGACGTGTGCTGGAGCACTGGCACACCGGCAGTATGACGCGCCGCGTGCCTGAACTGCACCGGGCCTTCCCGGAAGGGGTTCTGTTTATTCATCCGCTGGATGCGAAAAAACGGGACCTGCGCCGTGGCGATAAAGTCAAAGTGGTTTCACGTCGTGGCGAGGTGGTTTCCATTGTTGAAACCCGTGGACGTAACCGTCCGCCGCAGGGGCTGGTATACATGGCGTTCTTCGATGCCGCACAGTTGGTGAATAACCTGACGCTGGATGCGACAGATCCGCTCTCTAAAGAGACGGATTTCAAGAAGTGCGCTGTGAAACTGGCGAAGGTGTAACACGCCATGTCCCGGTCAGCGAAACCCCAAAACGGCCGCCGCCGCTTTCTGCGCGATGTTGTACGCACAGTGGGTGGACTGGCTGCCGTTGGCGTGGCGCTGGGGTTACAGCAGCAAACCGCACGAGCTACGGGCGTGCGGTTGCGCCCGCCTGGTGCCGTGAACGAGAACGCCTTTGCCAGCGCCTGTGTGCGCTGCGGGCAGTGCGTTCAGGCATGTCCGTATGACACCTTAAAACTGGCGACGCTCGCGTCGGGCTTGTCGGCCGGTACGCCGTATTTTGTTGCCCGCGATATCCCGTGCGAAATGTGCGAAGACATTCCGTGCGCCAAAGTGTGCCCCAGCGGGGCGCTGGACCGGGAGATTGCCTCCATTGATGATTCGCGGATGGGGCTGGCGGTTCTGTTGGATCAGGAAAACTGCCTGAACTTCCAGGGCTTACGCTGTGACGTCTGCTACCGCGAGTGCCCAAAAATCGATGAGGCCATCACGCTGGAACTGGATCGCAACATGCGAACCGGCAAACATGCGCGATTTATCCCCACCGTTCACAGCGATGCCTGCACGGGTTGCGGTAAATGTGAAAAAGTCTGCGTGCTTGAACAGCCGGCGATAAAAGTGTTGCCGCTGACGCTGGCGAAAGGGGAGTTGGGTCACCATTACCGCTTCGGCTGGCTGGAGGGGAACGATGGCAAATCGTAAGCGTGACGCCGGGCGCGAAGCGCAGGCGAAAAAAGGCATGTGGCGGAGTCACCGCTGGCTGATCTTCCGCCGTCTCAGTCAGTTTATCGTGCTGGGAATGTTTCTGAGCGGTCCGTGGTTTGGCGTATGGATCCTGCACGGGAACTACACCAGTAGCTTGCTACTGGATACGATCCCGCTGACGGATCCGTTGATTACCCTGCAAAGCCTGGCGAGCGGTCATCTGCCCGCCGCGGTGGGACTCACGGGCGCGGCGATTATTACGGCGCTGTATGCCCTGGCAGGAAAGCGATTGTTTTGCAGTTGGGTCTGCCCGCTGAACCCGATTACCGATTTTGCGGCCTGGCTACGTAGAAGGTTTGACCTGAATCAGTCCGCAACCATTCCACGTCATATACGGTACGTACTTCTGGTTATTGTGCTGGTGGGTTCAGCGCTGACCGGGACGCTACTGTGGGAATGGATTAACCCTGTTTCACTGCTGGGGCGTAGCCTGGTGATGGGATTCGGTAGCGGCGCACTGCTGATTATCGCTCTGTTTTTATTTGATTTGCTGGTCGTTGAACACGGCTGGTGCGGGCATCTTTGTCCTTTAGGCGCACTGTATGGCGTGCTGGGTAGCCAGGGCGTGTTAACCGTTGCGGCAAAAGACCGACAGAAATGTAACCGCTGTATGGACTGTTTTCATGTTTGCCCGGAACCGCATGTGTTACGTGCCCCGGTGCTGGATGAGCAAAGCCCGGTGCAGGTCACCAGTCGCGATTGCATGGCCTGCGGTCGCTGCGTGGATGTCTGTTCTGAGGACGTATTTACAATAACTACACGATGGAGTTCGGGAGCGAAATCATGAAAAGCCATGACCTGAAGAAAGCGCTGTGTCAATGGACAGCCCTGCTGGCCCTGGTGGTGAGCGGTGCGGTTTGGGCGGCAAACGGAGTGGATCTTAACCAGTCTCCGGAAGTGTCAGGGACACAGGAAGGGGCGATTCGCATGCACAAAGAGCAGGAGCGTATGCCGCTGAACTACGTGAATCAGCCGCCGATGATTCCCCATAGCGTCGATGGTTACCAGGTGACCACGAATACCAACCGCTGTCTGCAATGCCACGGTGTCGAAAGCTATCGTACCACCGGCGCGCCGCGTATTAGTCCAACTCACTTTATGGACAGCGACGGCAAAGTGCTGGCCGAAGTGGCGCCGCGTCGTTATTTCTGTTTGCAGTGCCATGTGCCGCAGACTGACGCCCCGCCGATTGTGGGTAACACCTTTACCCCATCGAAAGGTTACGGGAAATAAGAGGTCATTATGGAAAATTCTAACCGTAAACCAGGCCGGATTAAGCGCCTCTGGCAATGGTGGCGTCGCCCCAGTCGCCTGGCGCTGGGTACGCTGCTGTTAATCGGGTTCGTCGGCGGGATTATTTTCTGGGGTGGATTTAACACCGGGATGGAAAAAGCCAACACCGAAGAGTTCTGCATTAGCTGCCACGAAATGCGCAACACGGTGTATCAGGAATACATGGAAACCGTGCACTACAACAACCGTAGCGGTGTACGCGCGACCTGTCCTGACTGCCACGTACCGCACGAGTTTGTGCCGAAAATGATCCGTAAGATCAAAGCCAGCAAAGAGTTATATGCCAAAGCGTTGGGGCTTATCGATACACCGCAGAAGTTCGAAGCGCATCGCCTGACGATGGCGCAGAATGAATGGCGAAGAATGAAAGATAACAATTCTCAGGAGTGTCGTAACTGTCACAACTTTGAATTCATGGACTTAACGGCCCAGAAGAGTGTCGCCGCGAAAATGCACGATCAGGCGGTGAAAGACGGGCAAACCTGTATTGATTGCCATAAAGGGATTGCGCATAAGCTCCCCGATATGCGCGAAGTCAAACCGGGCTTCTGACGGGGTGGTAATGAGTGGGTAGCATGCTTGAAGCCAGAAAGCTCCTCTGCGAGCGGGATGAACGAGTCCTGTTTAGCGATTTGTCGTTCCAGGTCAACGCAGGGGAGTGGATACAAGTTACCGGGGGCAATGGCGCGGGGAAAACCACCCTGTTGCGATTGCTGACGGGACTCTCTCGCCCTGATGCCGGGGAGGTATGCTGGCAAGCACAACCGCTGCATCGTGTACGGGACAGCTACCATCAAAATTTGTTGTGGATTGGACATCAGCCGGGGATCAAAACCCGGCTGACGGCGTTGGAGAACCTGCGTTTTTTCCACCAGGACGGTGACAGCGCAAAATGTCTCGCGGCGCTGGCGCAGGCTGGCCTCGCCGGATACGAAGATATCCCTGTCAATCAGCTCTCTGCCGGACAGCAGCGCCGGGTGGCGTTAGCGCGTCTCTGGCTGACTCGCGCTACGCTCTGGATCCTCGACGAACCCTTTACCGCTATTGATGTGAACGGCGTTGAACGCCTGACGCAGCGGATGGCGCAGCATACTGAAGAGGGGGGGATTGTCATCCTCACCACCCACCAGCCGTTGAACGTCGCCACGGACCGCATTCGCCGGATTGCGCTAACTCACGAGAGGGTAGGGCAATGATGTGGCGTATCTTTCGTCTTGAACTGCGCGTGGCTTTTCGCCATAGCGCGGAAATTGCCAATCCGCTGTGGTTCTTCCTGATTGTCATTACGCTGTTCCCGCTGAGTATTGGCCCGGAACCGCAGCTGCTGGCACGCATTGCGCCGGGCATTATCTGGGTCGCTGCGCTGCTGGCTTCGCTGCTGGCGCTGGAGCGACTGTTTCGCGATGACCTGCAGGACGGCAGCCTTGAGCAACTGATGCTGCTGCCGATCCCGTTACCGATGGTGGTGCTGGCAAAAGTTATGGCCCACTGGATGGTCACCGGTTTGCCGCTGTTGATCCTCTCTCCGCTGGTGGCGCTGCTGCTGGGGATGGACATCTACGGCTGGAAAATTATGGCGCTGACCTTGCTGCTGGGGACGCCGACGCTGAGCTTTCTCGGCGCACCGGGGGTGGGCTTAACGGTTGGGCTAAAGCGCGGCGGCGTGTTGCTGAGCGTACTGGTGCTGCCGTTGACTATCCCGTTGTTGATTTTTGCTACCGCCGCGATGGATGCGGCATCCATGCATCTTCCTGTGGATGGATACATGGCGATTTTAGGCGCGTTACTGGCGGGTAGCGCGACGTTGAGTCCTTTTGCGACGGCGGCAGCGTTACGCATTAGTTTGCAGTAATGCGTTGCCTGATGGCGCTGCGCTTATCAGTCCTACAGGGACAGAGTGTGCAGTATGTAGGCCGGATAAGGCGTTAGCCGCTCTCCACCTGTTGCCTGATGGCGCTGCGCTTATCAGGCCTACAGGGACAGAGTGTGCAGTATGTAGACCGGATAAGGCGTTAGCCGCTATCCACCGGTTGCCTGATGGCGCTGCGTATATCAGGTCTACAGGGACAGAGTGTGCAGTATGTAGGCCGGATAAGGCGTTAGCCGCTCTCCACCTGTTGCCTGATGGCGCTGCGCTTATCAGGCCTACAGGGACAGAGTGTGCAGTATGTAGGCCGGATAAGGCGTTAGCCGCTCTCCACCGGTTGCCTGATGGCGCTGCGCTTATCAGGCCTACAGGGGCAGAGTATGCAGTATGTAGGCCGGATAAGGCGTCAGCCGCCATCCGGCATGACGGTAACTTCATTCGTTTGAGTCTGGTGACGGAATTATGTGGAAAACACTTCATCAACTGGCTATGCCCCCACGGCTGTATCAGCTTTGTGGCTATTTCGTGCCGTGGCTGGCCGTCGCCAGTGTACTGGTGCTGGCTACGGGTTGGATCTGGGGATTCGGTTTTGCACCCGCGGATTACCAGCAGGGGCAGAGCTACCGCATTATTTATCTGCATGTCCCGGCAGCAATCTGGTCAATGGGGATTTATGCCTCGATGGCGGTGGCGGCGTTTATCGGCCTGGTCTGGCAGATGAAAATGGCGAACCTGGCGCTGGCCGCGATGGCGCCGATTGGTGCGGTGTTTACATTTATTGCGCTGGTTACCGGCTCTGCCTGGGGCAAACCGATGTGGGGCACCTGGTGGGTATGGGATGCGCGGCTGACTTCGGAACTGGTGCTGCTGTTTCTCTACGTTGGCGCGATTGCCCTGTGGCATGCGTTTGACGACCGTAAAATGGCAGGGCGCGCAGCAGGGATCCTGGTGCTGATTGGCGTGGTGAACCTGCCGATCATTCACTATTCGGTGGAGTGGTGGAACACGCTGCATCAGGGCTCAACCCGCATGCAGCAAAGCATTGACCCGGCTATGCGTACGCCGCTGCGGTTGGCGATTATCGGCTACCTGCTGCTGTTCATCACGCTGTCGCTGATGCGCATGCGTAACCTGATTCTGATGATGGAAAAACGTCGCCCGTGGGTGAGTGAACTGATTTTAAAAAGGGGCCGCCAATGACCACTGCATTTGCATCCTGGAGTGAATTTTTTGCGATGGGCGGCTACGCCTTTTACGTCTGGCTGGCCGTGGCGCTGAGCATCATCCCGCTGGCGGTACTGGTTATTCATACCGTGACGCAGCATCGCGCCATCTTGCGTGATGTTTCCCGACAACGGGCGCGTGAAGCCCGCCTGCGTGCGGCGCAGACAGAACGGGAGGCGGCGTGAATATTCGACGTAAGAACCGTTTATGGATTGCCTGCGGCGTACTCGTTGGATTAGCACTGACGATTACGCTGGTGCTTTACGCGCTGCGCGCCAACATCGACCTGTTCTATACGCCAGGTGAGATTATCTACGGTAAACGCGAGACGCAGCAGATGCCGGAAGTGGGCCAGCGGCTGCGGGTGGGCGGCATGGTTATGCCCGGCAGCGTGAAACGCGATCCGAACTCGCTGAAGGTGAATTTCAGCATCTATGACGCCGAAGGCGTGGTGGATGTCACCTACGAAGGCATCCTGCCGGACCTGTTCCGTGAAGGGCAGGGCGTGGTGGTGCAGGGGGAACTCGGCGAGAAAAATCACATCCTCGCGAAAGAAGTTCTCGCCAAGCATGATGAGAATTACACGCCGCCGGAAGTCGAAAAAGCGATGCAGGAAAACCATCGTCGCCCGGCAAGCGTCAATAAGGATAAGACATCATGATGCCTGAAATTGGCAATGCGCTGTTATGCCTGGCTCTCGGCGTTGCGTTGTTACTCTCAGTCTATCCGCTATGGGGTGTGGCACGCGGCGACGCGCGGATGATGGCATCGGCAAGACCCTTCGCCTGGCTGCTGTTCATCCTGGTGATGGGGGCCTTCATGGTGCTGATCAACGCCTTTGTGGTGAATGATTTTACCGTGCTCTATGTCGCCAGTAACTCCAACACGCAACTGCCCGTCTGGTATCGCGTCGCGGCCACCTGGGGCGCGCATGAAGGCTCGCTGCTGCTCTGGGTGTTGCTGATGAGCGGCTGGACGTTTGCCGTCGCGCTGTTTTCTCAGCGGATGCCGCTGGATATCGTCGCCCGCGTGCTCGCGGTGATGGGGATGGTCAGCGTCGGTTTCCTGTTATTCATTCTGTTTACCTCCAACCCCTTTGCCCGCACGCTGCCGGATTTCCCGATTGAAGGGCGCGATCTGAATCCATTGTTGCAGGATCCGGGACTGATCTTCCATCCGCCGCTGCTGTATATGGGCTATGTGGGTTTCTCAGTCGCCTTCGCGTTCGCTATCGCGGCGTTGATGAGCGGTCGTCTGGACAGCACCTTTGCCCGTTTTTCGCGTCCGTGGACGCTGGCCGCGTGGGTTTTTCTGACGCTAGGGATCGTGCTGGGCTCGGCATGGGCTTACTACGAACTCGGCTGGGGCGGCTGGTGGTTCTGGGACCCGGTGGAAAACGCCTCGTTTATGCCGTGGCTGGTGGGCACCGCGCTGATGCACTCGCTGGCGGTCACTGAACAGCGCGGTAGTTTCAAAGCGTGGACGCTGCTGCTCTCCATCTGTGCGTTCTCGCTCTGTCTGTTGGGGACGTTCCTTGTACGCTCGGGCGTGCTGGTATCGGTGCATGCGTTTGCTTCCGACCCGTCCCGCGGGATGTTCATTTTGGCCTTCATGGTGCTGGTGATCGGCGGCTCGCTGCTGCTGTTTGCCACGCGAGGGCATAAGGTCCGCTCCAGGGTGAATAACGCCCTCTGGTCACGCGAATCGTTGCTGCTTGGTAACAACGTGCTGCTGATTGCCGCCATGCTGGTGGTGCTGCTGGGAACACTGCTCCCACTGGTGCATAAGCAGCTCGGGCTGGGGAGTATTTCCATCGGCGAACCGTTCTTTAATACCATGTTTACCTGGCTGATGGCGCCGTTTGCCCTGCTGCTGGGCATTGGCCCGCTGGTCCGCTGGGGACGCGATCGACCGCGTAAATTGCAACGGTTGCTGGTCATCGCGCTGGTCAGCACTTTTGGGCTCTCTCTGCTGCTGCCGTGGCTGTTTGAGAGCAAGATTGTCGCCATGACGGTTGTCGGGCTGGCAATGGCCTGCTGGGTGTTTGTGCTGGCGATGGCGGAGCTTGCGCAGCGTATATCGCGTGGTACAAAAATGACGCTCAGCTACTGCGGGATGGTGGCCGGGCACGTCGGCCTGGCGGTGACGATTGTCGGGATCGCCTTCAGTCAGAACTACAGCGTCGAGCGCGATGTCCGCATGAAGGCCGGCGATAGCGTCGATATTCATGAATATCGCTTCACCTTCCGTGAAGTGAAGGATATCACTGGCCCCAACTATCGCGGTGGCGTGGCAATTATCGGCGTGACCCGTGATGGCAAAGCAGAAGCGACGCTGCACGCCGAAAAACGGTTCTATAACAGCACCAGTTCGATGATGACGGAAGCGGCGATTGACGGCGGGATCACCCGCGATCTGTACGCGGCGCTCGGCGAAGAACTGGATAACGGCGCGTGGGCCGTTCGTCTGTATTACAAACCGTTTATTCGCTGGATCTGGGCGGGTGGAATATTGATGGCGCTGGGTGGGCTGTTGTGTCTGTTTGACCCACGTTATCGCAAACGCGTACAACCGCAAAAATCGGCGTCGGAGGCGGTATGAAGCGCAACGTACTTTTGATTCCCTTTGTGATTTTCCTCGTGATTGCCGCGGCGTTGCTGTGGCAACTGGCGCGCAACGCAGAAGGCGACACGCCGACGAATCTGGAATCGGCACTGATTGGTAAACCGGTGCCGACCTTTCGACTCGAGTCTCTGGAAAACCCCGGTAAGCATTATGAGGCGGACGTGCTGACCCAGGGCAAACCGGTCTTACTCAACGTCTGGGCGACGTGGTGCCCGACCTGTCGCGCTGAGCATCAGTATCTGAACCAGTTGTCGGCACAGGGGATTCGCGTGGTGGGGCTGAACTATAAGGACGACCGCCAGAAAGCCATCGTCTGGCTGAAAGAGCTGGGTAATCCCTACGCGCTGAGCCTGTTTGACGGCGACGGCATGCTGGGCCTGGATCTGGGGGTCTATGGCGCGCCGGAAACGTTTCTGATCGACGGTAAAGGCATTATTCGCTATCGCCATGCCGGGGATCTGAACGCCCGCGTCTGGGAGAGTGAAATCAAGCCGCTGTGGGAGAAATACAGCAAGGAGGCCGCGCAATGAGAATTCTGCTGAGTGTGCTGATGCTGCTGCTTTCTGCCAACGCGCTGGCCACCATTGATGTGATGCAGTTTAAGGATGAAGCCCAGGAGCAACAGTTCCGCCAGTTAACCGAACAACTGCGCTGTCCGAAATGCCAGAACAACAGCATCGCGGATTCCAATTCAATGATTGCGACCGACCTGCGGCAGAAAGTGTATGAACTGATGCAGGAAGGGAAAAGTCAGAAAGAGATAGTCGACTACATGGTGGCGCGCTATGGCAACTTCGTCACCTATGATCCGCCGCTGACACCGCTGACTATTCTGCTGTGGGTGCTCCCGGTAGCGGCAATTGGTGCCGGTGGCTGGATTATCGTTGCCCGCTCGCGTCGACGGGTACGCCTGAAACAGGAGGTGTTCCCGGACGAGATGACGTTAGCGCAGGGCAAACGCGCCGGGCTGGCGGTTTATCTGCCGGGTATTGTGATTGCCGTCATTGTAAGTGCAGTCAGTTATTACCAGACCGGGAGCTATAAGCAGGTGGTAATCTGGCAGCAGGCGACGGCACAAAGCCCGGCCCTGCTGGAGCGCGCGCTGGATCCAAAAGCGCAGCCGCTGGATGAGGAAGAGATGACGCGTCTGGCGCTGGGGCTGCGTACCCGTCTGCAAAGTGATGCGACGAACGTGGAAGGCTGGATCATGCTGGGGCGGATCGGCATGGTACTCGGCAATGCCAGTACCGCTACCGAGGCATATGCTAACGCCTATCGACTCGATCCGAAGAACAGCGATGCGGCGCTGGGCTATGCTGAAGCGCTAACCCGCTCTTCTGATCCTGATGATAACCGTCGTGGAGGGGAGTTGTTGCGAGAGCTGGTCCGTCGCGATCACGCCAATGTGCGGGTCCTGAGCATGTACGCCTTCAATGCCTACGAGCAGGAACGTTTTGGCGACGCGGTGGCGGCCTGGGAAATGATGCTGAAGATGCTGCCAGCGAACGATACGCGTCGTGCGGTGATTGAGCGCAGTATTGCGCAGGCAATGCAGCACTTATCACCAAAAAGTGAGTAACCACGTGGCCGGACTGAACGCTCCGGCCGCGTGTTGTTGAATTACTGTAGCCCGCGGGTTTGTAAAAACAGAATGGTGGCGGCAACGCGCGAGCGTACGTTGAGCTTGCGCAGCAGGTTGCGGATATGCACCTTCACGGTTTGTTCGGAGATGTTGAGGACCGAGGCAATCTGCTTGTTGGACAGTCCCTGTGCCAGTTCGTGCAGGACATCCAGCTCACGCTCGGTCAGTATGCTGAACGGATCGTCCTCCTCACCAAACATTTCGCGCTCGCGCAGATAATCACTGACGCGTTCACTGAAAACCTGACCGCCGTTGGCACCCGTGCGAATAGCGTCCAGCAGGACTTCCGGATCGCTGTCTTTTAACAGATAGCCGTCTGCACCTGCATCAATCAGGGCATAAATGTCACTGGCCGCATCCGAGACGGTGAGAATGATAATCTGCGCTGTGATCCCATCGCGGCGCAGGGCGTTCAACGTATCCAGACCGCTCAGCCCTTTCATATTCAGATCAAGCAGGATCAAATCCAGATCGAGACGGTTTGCCAGATCAATCGCCGTTGCGCCATCGCCCGCTTCGGCAACCACCTCGAATGTCGGATCCAGTTCCAGTAACTGACGGATACCACGACGCATAAGAGGGTGGTCATCTACTATCAGCACCTGAAAAGGCGTTGCTTCAGGCATAGTTAGCTCCCGATGTTTTATTAGAATCATTATTGTTATTCGATCAGGAATCGTCCAGATTCACCGCATCGATAAGAGGGTGAAATATTACCCCAGATTACGCATGGGTAAGAAGTAAAACCTGCCGGGAAAAGGGGGGAGGGGGAGCCTCTCATCGTCATGAGAGGCGATGTGATTAGGGCAGTAGCGCGACGTGAGCCACGTCTTCCTCGGGTATCGCGCTGAAATACCAGTATTCATCGTTGATTTTTGCGACGCTAAAACGCGCAAGCGAGAGCGACGTGTCGGACAATGCGGTCTTCACCTGTACGGTGCCGGTTAACGGACGTTTGCTCACCAGCATGAAATCGCCGCGGTTATTGAACCAGGCTGTGGTATCGCCGCTGAGCGCTTGTTGCTTGCCGTTTGCCAACACGGAGTAATCGAAGTTAACCTTTTCCTTTTCCACATTCTCTGCGCCAAAATAACGGCCATAAACCTGCGGATCGTGAAAGAAACCGAAATGACCCCCGCTGTTTTGCATCTTCAAAAAGTGGAAATCAGGCACGGTAAAGTCCTTGTGCCCCTGACTGAGTTGGCTCTTAACGATACTCACACGGACAAAATCTTGCTGATAAACGCGCGTATAAGCGGCATACATTAAGGAGTATGACCAGATGAATACCGCAGCCATCAGGCCCGTAACGGCATAGACGCCATTCATGACCCTGGGACCGGCTACCGTAACGACTTCCCTCGCGAGGAAAGAGAGGGCCAGCAGGAAGAATAAAAATGTCGACAGCATGACCCGGTCGGGATACGACGGGGAGGCCACCATGATAAAAGAGGTCCCCAGTCCCACCAGCAGCATTAATCCGGCCATACCGAGATTGGCACTTTTAATGCGATGTCCCTGTCGTTTCGCCGCGAACAAAAGTATCGCCAGTAAAACCAGCACCACATAAGAAATCCATACCAGCGCCAGGTGGTTAAAAAAGCGCTCACTCAGATGAATAGTGATTCTTTCGGCGATCGATTTATTGTACCAGACGGTATGCGCACCCTGGGCGCGAATAAAATTGCCTGGCGAGAAAATCAAAATACTGGCACCCACCAGCGCGGATAAAAAGTAAGCGATCTTATTCGCAATGATGCGTTTCTCTTGCCAGTAATCGTACACAATAGCCAGCAGTGCAAGGCCAACGACAAAAGGCGCGACGCTTTCATTGGAGCAGCCTGCCAGCAGTCCGAGCAACAGCATTCCAACGTGCGTCCGCGCTTCGCGCTGTTGTTGTATGCGGTACAGGTTCCATATCCATGCGGCGACGAACAGATTCGTCCACAGGTAGTTTGCGCTACCAACGATCCAGAAAACCGTTTGTCCAATATTCGGGTTAGCGACCCAAAAGGTCAGAAAAATAAGGGTAAAAATCAATGCATCATGTTTTTTCCATTTCAGCGTGCCCGTAGGGGTTTTCACAATGAAATAGCAGAACGCGACGACGACAAGGCCCGTCATGGTCGAGACAAACCAACGAGACTCGGTGGCGAGTAACAGCGCGCTGACATAATCAGCGACGACGCGCCCGCTCCAGGTCAGGTAGTGATTCAGGTGCGCATCAAATGAGATGCCGAGCAGGGCATAACGGTAATCATCGGAGTGAATAGGGGTGAACCACTCCAGGACAAATACTGCAAAAAAGGCAATTAAAAGAATGCTTTTATTAACATGCTTTAACATCAGTTATCCTTGTCTGAATCATGACCCATCGTTTTACGTTTTTTCAGGATGTATCGAGGCCGCTGCTTGGTTTCGACATAGATTCGCCCGATATACTCACCCAGTACGCCAATACCAATAAGCTGAACGCCTCCCAGAAACAGGATTGACACAATCAGGGAAGAATAGCCACGCACGGGATTTCCCCACAGAAGCGTATCTATTACCATTCCCGCGCCGTAGGTGAAAGAAACCAGGGCGACCGCGAGACCAATGTAGGTCCAGATACGCAGAGGAAAGGTGGAAAAAGAGGTGATCCCTTCCAGTGCGAGGTTCCACAGCTTCCAGCCGTTAAATTTGCTCTTCCCGGCACAGCGAGTGGCGCGCGCGTAGAGGACGATGTCGGTTTTGCCGCCAACCCAGGATAAAATCCCTTTCATGAACAGATTTCGTTCGGGCATTTGTTTAATGTTGTCCACCACTTCACGACTCATCAGCCGAAAATCGCCGACGTTTTCTTCAATATGCGGTGTGCTGATTTTATTGTGCAGCTTGTAGAACCACTCGGCGCTTTTACGCTTCAGGCGACTATTGACAGAGCGATCGGAACGTTTAGCCAGCACAATGTCCGCCCCTTCCTGCCATTTTTTGATCAGGTGAGGAAGGACTTCGACAGGGTCCTGGAGATCGACATCCATCGGAATAACGGCGTCGCCACTGGCATTGTCGAGCCCGGCAAGCAGCGCCGGCTCCTTGCCAAAATTTCGCGTAAACGAAAGCGCGACAACAAGAGGATCGGCAACGGCGAGAGCGTTAATGATGGATTCCGTTGCATCGGTACTGCCATCATTGATGAACACAATTTCGATGTCATGCGCTTTCAGCGCGTCGTATTCGCGCACCGTCTTGTAAAAAAGACCAATGGTTTCTTCTTCGTTGAAGACAGGAACGACCAGTGAAATTTTCATCGTGCGTCCTTGAATACAATGAATCTGGAATAGATAAATCCACAGATAAGGCTAATGGCTGAGAACGCAACCAGCGTCACCAGCGGCGGGAAACCGCACTGTTCTGCCCCCCAGCCCGTCAGGATACTGAGCAGGCCCATAAACCCGACATACAGCAGATAGCGACGTGTTGTAGTCGATTGCTTGAAGGTAAACCGGGCATTGGCATAAAAAGAGAAACTCACAGCAACACTGAACCCCAGGAAATTAGCCAGCGCCTGATGGGTATGAAAAGCGTAGATGCAGATAGCAAAAACTATCCAGTGAATCAATGTGTTGATCACGCCTACGGAAGTGTACTTAATGAAGTGATGCCACATAAGCAATAAGGTCGGCTGTGCAAAAAACGGGATTGTAACATTATTCCTTCCCCTAACTCGAATCGAATTCAACGCTTATGAGTGCGAATAATCAGAAGCCAGCCCATCAGGGCGGGTTTCCAGGGGAATGTTGGTCAACACGAGAGGATTTGAACCTCCGATCTCCGTCCTGCGACAGCCATGATGATGCGCAGCACATATTGAGGGTCGGATTTGTGCCGGGAGAGAACGCTGTCAATGAGAGTGTTATCAAAGAGATGAGTTGCTGTAGGGGCAGTCGAAGCTTCTCCTGGAAACTATTTCAGAATAGCCGTAACGATGCTGCTGAACACGGAACCCGTAGTAAAGGCGTACTCCGTCGTTATCTCCTCTTTGCGCATGTCCGCGAGTCTGGCAAGTGCGCTTTTAGCATCGGTCGCGTGGACTTCCTCAAAGAGCTTCTCCCAGCCGTCTCTGGCAAGTTGCGCAGTTTTTTCCGCATCAGTTCTTTCCAGGGCGGCAATTTGAGCCCCTCTTTTAAAAAAACAGTATTCAGGCATACGTTACTCCAGGACAGGATGACATCAGAAATAACATATCTAATCGCTCTGGGTTCGTACAGCGGAATTTTCAGCAGGCTGATTCAGTATCAATAAGATGTTGTGCTATATCGTCGATATATCGTAAAAGCATGAAAGGATTTATTCCGCTCCTCGCTCAGCGCAGACAGTAAAATGAATGGATTCCAGCGTCAGACGCTCTACATTTCCGCCAGATTAAACAAGGGCGCGACAGAAGGTCGCTTCTTTTTTTGGGTTGTTGCAATAGCTTGAAAGTTAATTCAGGATTGTCAGTGTCGTCGACGGCATATCTGAACATAAAGGTAATTTTAAATGACTTTTGTTAAGGAGACGCTATGAGAACATATATTGATGCTATAGGGAAAGTTGAGGTTATTAATGATGATATAATCATTGCGCTTAATCCTCCCTATCGCGATGGTCTGAAAGGATTAGACGGATTCAGCCACATCAATGTATTGTGGTGGTGCGATGGCTGTGATGATCCCTTATCTCGGCAGAAAATGATAACGTCAGCACCTTATACTGAGGAAACGTTGGGAGTGTTTGCGACTCGCACTCCTCAGAGACCAAACCCCATTGCACTCACGACGGCAGAAATAATGGATATTGATTCAGATAAAGGTATTCTGATTATATCCTGGATTGACGCGAACAATGGAAGTCCGGTTATAGATCTTAAACCTTATACACCGAGTCTTGACAGGGTGGAAAATCCAGTTACGCCATCGTATTTTTCTCACTGGCCTGAATCATTAGAGGCTTCTTCGAATTTTGACTGGTCGTCAATTTTTTAATTGTGATAGCAGTACAACGATGCGCAGAACAATATCATTTCTGATAATCCACTGGATGAGATGATAATAACGAAAGGTGAGGGTATATCTCTCACCTTTAAATACCTTTCAACCAGACGGTGGCACGCGGGTAGCCTGAAAACGGGATCGCTTCGGGCGCTGTATGCGCCACCTTGTCTCTCTTGCGGAATATCTCGTTCAAGCGATTACTCTTCCTGTTGTCAGGGATACACATCCCGTTGAGAAAAAATGAGAAAAAATGAGAAAAAAATAGCGCCAGAGTAATAACTGACGCTACGGTGTTAATCACATTTTTCTGCTCAGGGTTGGGTTTACTTTTACCGTTCTGTCGGATATGAGAACCTGAGATTCATGGATGTCATTTGCTTTCTTCTTGTACTGCTTTTTCAGCAGCCTCAACTTCACGATACCAGCGAGGATGATGTTTCTTTGCCCACCGTCGACTGACTTTTCCTTCGATCATGCCGGTGATGGAGCCTTTCACCCAGAACGCCATATACATATGAATCAAAATGGCGTGGATCAGCACGATAGCTGCAGTTGCATGAATCAATAAACTCCAGCGAACGACGACGATGGGGAAATAGTGAGTAAAGTAAGGCCGCCAGATAATGACACCGGTCACCAGTAGTACAAAGATCAGACTCATGATGCTCCAGAACATCATTTTCTGTCCGGCATTATATTTCCCAACATCCGCGACTTTATGTTCATTTCCTTTCAGTACCTCGACAATGCCTTTAATCCAGGGAAGATCCTGTTTATTAGGGATATTGTGATGGACAAAACGGACGAACATAAACATCAGTACGACGAAGATCAGCACGCCGAAGAAGGGATGCAATATCCTTCCCATCTGCGGTGTCCCAAAGGTTTCGGTCAACCATTTCAGGGTAGGGAAGAACAGAGCGATACCGGAAAGCGCGACCAGAAAGAAGCTGATGACGACCGTCCAGTGACAGGCACGATCAATGAACGTCGTTCTCAGGATCATTTTGCTTTTACTCATGGGTGTTTTCCTCATCATCATCTGTCTCTTTGTTGGGCCCAATCCCTACATAGTGGTAAATCAGCCCAGCAAAGGTGGCGATAAATCCGGCAGCAGAGAGCGGTTTGAGGATCCCTTTCCATAAATTCACCGGGGTAGCAATATGCGGATCGTTCGGTAGGTTATGGTAAAGCTCCGGCCGATCGGCATGGTGCAAAACATACATCACATGAGTACCGCCCACCCCTTGCGGGTTGTACACACCCGCGTTGGTATATCCGCGTTTTTTAAGTTGTGCCACACGGGTTTCCGCTACGTTCAGCATCTCTTTTTTGGTGCCAAACTGGATGGCACCCGTCGGGCAGGTTTTCACACAGGCGGGTTCCTGGCCGACGCTGATCCTGTCCACACAGAGCGTACATTTGTAGACACGATTATCTTCAGGGTTCAGTCGCGGGACATTAAACGGGCAACCGGCAATACAGTAACCACAACCGATGCAGTGCTCAGACTGGAAATCGACGATGCCGTTGGCGTACTGGATGATTGCGCCTGCAGACGGACAGGCTTTAAGACAGCCCGGATCTGCGCAATGCATACAGCCATCTTTGCGGATCAACCATTCCAGCTTGTCATTCTGGGTGGTTTCGCTAAAACGCATCACAGTCCAGGATTTAGCGCTGAGATCGGTCGGGTTGTCATATACACCGTTGCAATATCCGACGTCATCGCGGATGTCGTTCCATTCGGAGCAGGCTACCTGACAGCCTTTGCAGCCAATACAGGTCGTGACATCAATGAGTTTTGCCACTTCGGCACGAAAATCCCGGGCATGCGGCGGTGGAGTAAGAGTGTTGGTCGCGGAGCGTTTGATAATATCTTGTGATTGCATAGCCATAAGTTCCTCTCCTACGCTCGCTCGATGTTAACCAGGAATGCTTTGTATTCTGGTGTTTGTGAGTTGGCGTCGCCGACGGATGGCGTCAGCGTGTTAGCGAGGAACCCTTTGCGTGTTGCCCCTTCAAATCCCCAGTGGCATGGGATCCCAATTGTGTCCACCTGCCTGCCGTCAATTGTCAGCGTTTGCAGGCGTTTGGTTACAACGGCTTTCGCTTTGATAAAACCACGTTTGGACATGACCTTCACCGTGTCGCCTGCCGTAATCCCCTTTTTGCTAGCCAGCGCTTCGCCAATTTCGACGAACTGGTCGGGTTGGGCGATGGCGTTCAGAAGAGCGTGTTTCGTCCAGTGGCGGAATAATTCGGTAATTGAATACGTGGTCGCGACGTACGGGAAAATGTCGGCTTTGCCCATATTAGCGATATCGCCAGGGTAGATGCGCGCAACCGGGCTGGACACAACATCCGGATGAAGCGGGTTGGTGCCAATAGGTGATTCAATGGGTTCGTAATGTTCGGGGAATGGCCCGTCGTTCATTTTGTCGAGAGAGAACAGACGTGCGACACCTTCCGGATTCATGATGAAGGGCCCGACGTTACTGCCCGGAGCGGCCTGGCCGTAGTCTGCCACATCCATTCCGGTCCATTTTTTACCGTCCCAATGCAGAAGAGGACGTCTGGCATCCCATGGCTTTCCGGCAGGGTCGGCAGAGGCGCGGTTGTAGAGAATTCGGCGATTTGCCGGCCAGGACCATGCCCAACCAGGCGTACAGCCCAGGCCATACGGATCGCTGTTATCGCGATTGGCCATTTGGTTACCTTGCTCGGTCCAGCTTCCGCAGTAGACCCAACAGAAGCTGCTGGTCGACCCGTCATTACGAAGCTGAGCAAAGCTGCTCAATTGCTGACCTTTCTTCGCGATCAATTGTCCTTTGTCATCGTAGAGGTCTGCCAGCGCTATTCCGTTGGCTTCGCGGGCAATTTCTTCCGGATGCGGGTCATACGGATCTTTATAGTTCCAGTTGATGTTCATAAGCGGTTCGGGATTCGCACCGCCTTCCTGTTGGTATAATTCGCGCAGACGCATAAACAGACGGCCGAGAATTTTGCCATCATGCAACGCTTCACCCGGCGGCTCCGCCGCTGCCCAGTGCCACTGTAACCACCGTCCAGAGTTGGCAATTGAACCGTTCTCCTCTGCAAAACAGGATGACGGCAGGCGGAACACTTCTGTCTGAATCTCTTCCGGTTTAACCTCGTTCATTTCGCCATGGTGCTGCCAGAAGTTAGAGGATTCGGTAACCAGGGGATCGATAACCACCATATACTTCAGCTTCGAAAGCGCGCGGGACGATTTGTTTTTATCGGGAAATGCAGCCAGTGGATTGAATCCCTGGACGATGTAGCCGTTTATTTTGCCTTCCAGCATCAGCTCGGCTTGCGTCATTACGTCATAAAGACGATCCCATTTAGGCAGCCAGTCATAGCCCCAGTTATTTTCCGCAGTGGCATGATCGCCCCAGAAGCTTTTCATCATGCTGACAAAGAACTTCGGCGTATTCTGCCAATAGTTCACTTCATTTACGCCCAATGCTGGTGGGGTAATTTGCGAGATATAGGTCTGATAGTCTGGTTGTTTTTCGGAGGGTAGCGGCATATATCCGGGGAGGTTGGTCGACAGCAGACCAAGGTCAGTATAGCCCTGAATATTTGAGTGGCCACGCAGGGCGTTGACGCCACCGCCAGCCATACCGATATTGCCCAACAGCAGTTGCAGCATTCCGGCTGCACGAATGATCTGCGCCCCGGCGGAGTGGTGTGTCCAGCCCAGCGCATACAGGATAGTCGCGGTGCGGTCGGGTACGCAGGTGCTGGCGAGAATGTCGCAAATGCGGTTGAAGTCCTCCAGCGATGTCCCGCACAGGCGATTCACCATTTCCGGGGTGTAACGATCGACGTGAGTTTTGAGTAAATTCCAGACACAGCGAGGATGACTCAGGGTTTCATCACGCAGGGCATTTCCCTGTTCATCAAGCTGATAGAACCAACTCGATTTATCATATTGCCGTTTTTTAGGGTCATAGCCGCTGAATAATCCGTCATTGAACTGATAGTCTTCGCGGATCAGTAGCGCAGCGTTGGTGTAATGGAGAACGTATTCGTGCTGTACGCGCTCGTGTTTCAGCAGATACCGAATGACTCCCAGCAGGAACGCGGTGTCTGAACCCGCACGGATCGGCGCATAGAGATCGGCAACAGCGGCGCTTCGGTTAAAACGTGGGTCGACCACCACAACGGTGGCGTCATTTTTGGTCTGTGCTTCAACCACCCATTTAAAACCAACCGGGTGAGCCTCTGCGGCATTGCCGCCCATAATCAGCACGATGTTGGCGTTTTTAATATCCACCCAGTTGTTGGTCATTGCGCCACGACCAAACGTTGGTGCCAGCGCAGAAACGGTTGGACCATGGCACAGACGAGCCTGGCAGTCGATGGCAACCATCCCCAGGCTACGGGTAAATTTGCCGTCGAGGATACCGGTTTCATTGCTGGCTGCGGAAGAGCACAGCATGCCGGTGGTCGTCCAGCGATTGACGGTCACACCCTGCGCGTTTTTCTCGATGAAATTAGCATCGCGATCGTCCTTCATTAACCGCGCGATGCGGTTAATGGCATCATCCCAACTGATACGTTCCCATTTATCAGAACCTGGGGCGCGATATTCGGGATACTGTAGGCGTGTTTCACTGTGAATATAATCCAACACGCCAGCACCTTTCGGACACAAAGAGCCGCGACTGACCGGATGATCAGGGTCACCTTCAATGTGGTAGATGCTCTCTTTGACGTTTTTAGCGGTATCGCCAAGACTGTACATCAGCATGCCGCAGCCTACTGAGCAATAAGTACAGTTATTACGCGTTTCTTTGGCTTTTAAGAGTTTGTACTGACGTGTTTCCGCGTGAACGGAAAAAGATGATAAGAATCCGAGAGATGCAACAGTTGTTCCTGCCATACCACCCGCGCAGATTCGAAAGAACTGCCTCCGGCTGAGCTCCATTTTTTCTCCAGCTTAAACTTAAGACATGAAAAAGTTCAGTTATTGTAAGGTTAAATCGAATGATAAACCATTAGCTTTTAGTGGTTATTGACATGCTGAAATATTGATATTTTTGATCTAAGAAGGGATTGCCAGATAAAGGACCGGCTTCGTCGGTCAGACAGGTCAGGTATTCTTTGCGGGTCTGTACTTGTGTAAATCGTTCACACAGAGGAAACCTCCAGTCAGTCTGACTGAAGGTATAGGATAGCGACGGAATTTCAGGTGGTTACAGGTTAGCTTATGTCGGAGTTATTCCCCGTACAAATTTCAGGCATAAAAAACCAGCCGTAAAAGGCTGGTTCTTAAGGGGAATTTTGGTCGGCACGAGAGGATTTGAACCTCCGACCCCCGACACCCCATGACGGTGCGCTACCAGGCTGCGCTACGTGCCGACTTGTGGGAGGTAATACTACCGCTTTCCGCACCGAATGCAAGGGGACATCCGGCTAACTGATTAATAATAAATCAGTTAGCGATAAAACGCTTCTCGTCCGTCAACACCTGCAACAGCAGACTCAACTGTGGCTTCTGATCTTTAATCTTCTCGCCGCGTAAATCGTAAGTCTGGTACTTGCCGTTGTTGTTCAGCACCAGCGTCATTTCAGGCGTAGTGATCGCCAGCGTACTGAGATCGGCCGCCGTCACCCAGTAGTGGCGACGATTGGCGTTAAACAGATCCTGTCCCTGCGAATACTCATTGGCAGGCGTGCTGACGTGGAGCAGACGCTGCATTAGCGTGGTCATGACATCAGTATGATCGGTCAGGCTGTTGATCCGCTGCGCGGGGGTTCCCGGCCAGTGAATGATAAGCGGAACCTGCAGGTGACCGCGTGACCAGGCGAAGTTTCTTTCTTCATCGTTCAGCGCGACGCCGCGACCGGCAGTGATAATCACAACGGTGTTATCCAGTTTGCCGGATTCACGCAGCGCGCCGAGCACGCGGTTGATCTGTTTATCCACATCCCCTGCCGCGCGGGCGTAACGGCGGATGAAAGTCGCCTGGTTGCTGTCGTCAACGTTGGTGCCGTTAAACGAAACCCACGAGAACCAGCGGTTATCTTCCTGTGCGTAACGGCCCAGCCAGTTGATCCACTGGCTGGCGGTCTGCTCGTCGGACTGCGTTTGTACGCTGGGCATTGAGAAGTCAGACAGCAATGCCTGGCGGTACAGCGGGCTGGTAAAGCCGTCAGAGGAGAACAGCCCCAGCTGATATCCTTGTTGATTCAACGCCGAAATCAGGGCAGCAGGCGTACGGGTGGACAG
Source organism: Citrobacter sp. T1.2D-1 (assembly GCF_950098555.1). NCBI lineage: Bacteria > Pseudomonadati > Pseudomonadota > Gammaproteobacteria > Enterobacterales > Enterobacteriaceae > Citrobacter > Citrobacter sp. T1.2D-1. The sequence goes on along the minus strand of NZ_CATNHH010000067.1, from coordinate 81,294 downwards.
AATACCGTCCATGTAGCTCGGTGACACGCCGTAGAACAGGCCAAAAATGCCGTTATCGGTGGTGTTGCCGGAACTCATGTGGCGCGTAAAGGCGATGTTCTGTTCGGCAAATCCGGCGAGGGCAGGCATCTGCTTTTCATAGCGAGAATAGTTCAGGCCATCGACGGTGATCAGCAGGACGTTTTGCCCTGTGCCCATATCGCGATAACGTAACTCGCTCAGCGGATACTGTACGGACACGGCTTCAGGATTTCCCTGCTCAACCAGACGGCGCTGATACTCCTGCGCATCCAGCAGGCCATGTTTTTCCAGAAACCGGCGCGCGGTCATCGGATAGGAGAGCGGCAGATTGGCGCGCTGCATGGTGATCGGGCGATAGAAATTGGCATCCGCCCAGATATAGACCACATGCGAGGTAATAAATGACACAAAGAAGAAGGCGGCCAGCGGCTTGGCGAAGTGGCGACGACGCGTCAGGCTGCGCAGTTTTTGCCAACTCCAGGTCGCAAACAGCATTTCAATCAGCAGGATAACCGGCACGCTGATAAACATCAGCTGCCAGTCGCGCGCCATTTCATTCTGGTCGGGGTTAATCACCAGTTCCCAGACGATGGGATTAAGATGCAGGTGGAAACGGGTAAACACTTCGCTGTCGATCAGCAGAAGCGTCATTCCGGCCGTCGCCAGAATGGCTGACAGGAAACGCATCAGCCTCTGGGACATCACAATGAACGTCAGCGGGAACAGAATCAGCAGATAAGTGGCAAACACCAGAAAGCTGAAATGACCGACGATACTCAGATACGAGTAAACACGACCCGCCAGCGTTGTCGGCCAGTCGGCGACAAACAGGTAACGGCTGCCGAGCACAATGGCCAGCAGAATGTTGAACAGTGCAAACCAGTGCCCCCAGCTAACCATCTGGGAGACTTTTTCACGGTAGCGCTGACGGTGAGTTACCATAACTTGTCGTTCGTTTCCCCGAAGTCGGCTTTTAGTGCGCTTTGTCGTCGTTTACCGAGGACTGTAACGCGCGGGCAAAAGAGTTCGCAATCGCCTGGCGCTGAGCCGGGGCAATGCTGGTATTTATAAGGTTGGTGACCATGTTTCCCAGCACCATCAGGGAAAGGTCAGTCGGTGCCTTATGTTTTTCCAGTACGTTGAGCATCTCGGTGAGCAGTTGTTCAACGTGTTCGTCACTATAGCGGGAGATTTGTGGCATAAATCGAAATCAGTTTATTCATGAAAGGGCAACATATTACCGTAGCAACAGTTTTTTTTCCGCTTTTTTATCCTCAATAATTCGCGTTACCGTGCGACAGGCAAAATGGCGCTGCATCTTCTGTTGCGTCGCCTCGCCGGTGGTGGTTGAATACCGCCCGGTCTTTAAGGAGAGTTTATCATGAGTCTGGATATCAACCAGATTGCCCTGCACCAGCTTATCAAGCGTGAAGAGCAAAACCTTGAGCTGGTCCTGCGCGATTCATTACTGGAACCGACAAACACCGTTGTCGATATGATGGCTGAGTTGCATCGGGTCTATAGCGCGAAAAACAAAGCGTATGGCCTGTTCAGCGAAGAGAGCGAACTGGCGCAGGCACTGCGCTTGCAGCGTCAGGGGGAGGAAGATTTTCTCGCCTTTAGCCGCGCGGCAACCGGACGCTTGCGTGACGAGCTCGCCAAATACCCGTTCGCTGACGGCGGCATTGTGCTGTTCTGTCATTATCGCTATCTGGCGGTAGAGTATTTACTGGTGGCGGTGCTGAACAACTTAAGCAGCATGCGCGTTAATGAGAATCTGGATATCAACCCAACGCACTATCTGGATATCAACCATGCCGATATTGTCGCGCGTATCGATCTGACCGAGTGGGAAACCAATCCGGAATCCACCCGCTACCTGACCTTCCTGAAAGGACGGGTAGGGCGCAAAGTGGCGGACTTCTTTATGGATTTTCTCGGGGCCAGCGAAGGTCTCAATGCCAAAGCGCAAAACCGTGGACTGCTGCAGGCGGTCGATGACTTCACCGCCGAAGCGCAACTGGATAAGGCTGAGCGTCAGAACGTGCGTCAGCAGGTGTACAGCTACTGCAACGAGCAGCTCCAGGCCGGTGAAGAGATTGAACTGGAGTCGCTGTCAAAAGAGCTTTCTGGCGTCAGTGAAGTGAGCTTTAGCGAGTTTACGGCAGAGAAAGGCTATGAACTGGAAGAGAGCTTCCCGGCCGATCGCAGCACGCTGCGTCAACTGACTAAATATGCCGGTAGCGGTGGTGGGTTAACCATTAACTTTGACGCGATGCTGTTGGGCGAACGCATCTTCTGGGATCCGGCCACCGATACGTTGACCATTAAAGGCACGCCGCCGAACCTGCGCGATCAGCTTCAGCGTCGTACTTCAGGCGGTAACTAAGCGCCATAAAAAAACCCCGCCGGAGCGGGGTTTTTCTTCAACTTGTTGGCGATTACGCGCGAACGAAGTCGATGTGAGTCAGCTTCGGCTTGAACGCGTGACGCTGTACAGCCTGAGCTTTAACTTTAACTTCTTTACCGTCAACAACGATAGTCAGAACGTCGCTATAAAAACCTTCTTTAGCTTGCATGTTCATGATGGAATCGTGGTCCAGTTCGATAGCAATCGGGGCTTCTTTGCCACCGTAGATGATTGCCGGGAACTTGTTAGCGGCACGCAGGCGGCGGCTCGCACCCTTACCCTGCTCTTTACGTACTTCAGCGTTGATAGTAAACATTTAAATCTCTCTTTAATAATTCCTGTTACAGGCGACCCAGCAACAGGTAAGTGATCTGCTTTGCGTATGCAAAAGCGGGCGAGATTCTATACTTAAACGCCCATTACATCAATCAAAAGTACGATTAACCGCGTAATTCATGTGCCCGACGGAAACGTCCCTCGTAATCGAACACTTTTTCCCGTACTTGCCAGTATTGACCTTTCATTCGCGCCACCACAAAGTCGGGATGACGTAACAACGTCTGCTGCGCGAGGATATCCGCCGCCGTGATCCAGCGTAGCGGCACGCCTGGCGTGCGGGTATGCGGGCGGATAAACAGTTGTTCAAACGCTGTACGCTGGGCTGGAGTTTGTAAGCGAAAACGTTCGCTGACATCCGCGCCGTCTTCGTCGTAGTAGGTGATTTTCAACCATTCGCCTTTCTCGTCATGACCGTGCTGCAACGTCATGCCGCTACAGCGGAGCACCAGCGCGTCTTTCAGCTTCAGCGCCGCTTTCAGCATGTCGTCCGGATCGACGAGGATCGTATCGCATTCCCGGCAGCGACGGGCGGCAATGTCGTTTTCGGCATTACACTGTGGGCAATTTTTAAAGCGAAAGCGAAAATCGCACTGCTCACGGTGTCCCTCATCATCTTCAAACCAGCCCTGACAGCGGCGTCCGAAATGTTCTATCAGGGTACCGTCAGCGGTGGTTTTGCCCCAGAAGGTGTTGGCGAAGCCGCAGGCCGGACAAAAGACCTGTACCGGCACGTTGTCACTTTTGCCTTTCGGGCTGCCCACTTCCGGGGAATAGAGGTCGTGTGGATTACCGGCGTAATCGAGAATCAAACAGTCCGTCTTTCCCGGCGCGAGGCGCAGACCGCGACCCACAATTTGTTGGTACAGACTGACCGACTCGGTGGGGCGCAGGATGGCGATAAGATCGACGTGCGGGGCATCAAAGCCGGTGGTTAAGACGGAGACATTGACCAGATAGCGAAAACCCTGGGCTTTGAACGCATCGATCAGTGCGTCGCGTTCAGGGCCGGGGGTGTCGCCTGTAATCAGCGCAGAATCCTCTTTGGGCAGCAATCCGGCTATCTCTCTGGCGTGTTCGACGGTGGCGGCAAATATCATCACCCCTTTGCGGGTCTGGGCAAATTCAACAATCTGGCTGATGATGTGCGGCGTGATGCGCTGCTGCTTTTTCAGCTCCCGGTTCAGATCGACGTCGCTAAACAGACCATTGCTCTGCGCCTGCAGGCGGCTGAAATCGTACTGTACCACCGGCATATCAAGTCGTTCCGGCGGTGTGAGATAGCCGTGCTTAATCATATAACGCAGCGGCAGTTCATAAATGCAGTCGCGAAACAGCGCCTGGTCGTCGCCGCGCACCATACCGTGGTAGTGGAAATGATAGATCCAGCCTTTACCCAGACGAAAAGGGGTGGCGGTCAGCCCCAGCAGGCGAATATGGGGATTAGCATTGCTCAGATGAGTAAGGATCTGCTGATACTGGCTCTCTTCGTCATCGCCGATGCGATGGCACTCATCAACAATTAGCAGCGAAAATTCGCTCTGGAAGGCGTCCAGGTTACGGGCCACGGACTGAACGCTGCCGAACACCACTTTGCCGTGGCTCTCTTTGCGTTTGAGTCCGGCCGCAAAAATATCGGCTTCCAGTCCCAGCGCGCAGTATTTGGCATGGTTTTGCGCCACCAGCTCTTTCACATGTGCCAGCACCAGCACACGCCCTCTGGCGACGCGCGCCAGTTCGGCAATCACCAGGCTTTTACCGGCACCGGTGGGGAGGACAATCACCGCTGGCGTTTGATGGCGGCGGAAATGGTTGAGCGTGGCATCCACTGCTTCTTGCTGATAGGGGCGAAGTGTAAAAATCATGGTCTCACAATACGTAACGAACTCGGGTATAGTATGCCACGAATCGTTTTCCCTTGAGGGATGTTGTTAGCCCGCTATACTGGGCAGATAACGGCTCCACTTTTCGGGCAGCGCGCCCGATTCCCGTATTGTTACAGGCAAAATCACACTCATGCGACTTGATAAATTTATCGCTCAGCAACTCGGCGTCAGCCGCGCTATTGCCGGGCGTGAGATCCGCGGTAGCCGTGTTACCGTGGATGGTGAAATCATCCGAAATACCGCGTTCAAACTGTTGCCAGAACACGACGTAGAATATGATGGCAACACGCTGGTTCAGCAAAATGGCCCACGTTACTTTATGCTTAATAAACCCCAGGGTTACGTGTGCTCAACCGATGACCCGGATCATCCGACGATCCTTTACTTCCTGGATGAGCCGGTCGCGCATAAATTACACGCTGCGGGTCGCCTGGATATCGACACCACCGGTCTGGTGCTGATGACCGACGATGGGCAGTGGTCGCATCGTATCACTTCGCCACGCCATCACTGCGAGAAAACCTATCTGGTCACGCTGGAGTCGCCGGTAACCGGTGATACCGCAGAGCAGTTTGCGAAGGGCGTGCAACTCCATAATGAGAAAGATCTCACGAAGCCGGCTGTGCTTGAGGTTATTACTCCCACGCAGGTGCGTCTGACCATTAGCGAAGGGCGCTATCATCAGGTGAAACGGATGTTTGCCGCCGTGGGCAACCACGTCGTCGGGCTGCACCGCGAGCGGATCGGCGCCATTATCCTCGATGCTGACCTTGAACCGGGTGAGTATCGTCCATTGACTGACGCGGAAATTGCCAGCGTTGTCTAAGCCAGACAGGCTAGGTTTTTAACCTGCCTCTGACAAATTCAGGAGTTTTTTGTGACCACCCGGCAGCACTCGTCTTTTGCCATTGTTTTTATCCTCGGTCTGCTGGCTATGCTGATGCCGCTGTCGATCGATATGTATCTTCCGGCGCTACCGGTGATCTCCGAGCAGTTTGGCGTGCCGGCGGGCAGTGCGCAGATGACGCTCAGCACCTATATCCTGGGCTTCGCCGTCGGGCAGTTGCTGTATGGTCCAATGGCGGATAGCCTCGGGCGAAAACCGGTGATCCTCGGCGGCACGCTGGTGTTCGCCGCGGCTGCTGTGGCCTGCGCGCTGGCGCAAACCATCGATCAACTGATTGTCATGCGATTCTTTCACGGCCTGGCGGCAGCCGCTGCCAGCGTGGTGATCAATGCGCTGATGCGCGATATGTATCCGAAAGAAGAGTTCTCCCGCATGATGTCATTCGTCATGCTGGTGACCACGATTGCGCCGCTGATGGCGCCGATTATCGGCGGCTGGGTGCTGGTATGGCTGAGCTGGCACTACATCTTCTGGATCCTGGCGATCGCAGCGGTGCTGGCCTCTGTCATGATCGCGACGCTCATTAAAGAGACGCTGCCGGTTGAAAAGCGCCAGCCGTTCCATATTCGCACGACGATAGGTAACTTCGCCTCGTTGTTTCGCCATAAGCGGGTGCTGAGCTATATGCTGGCCAGTGGCTTTAGCTTTGCCGGGATGTTCTCATTCCTTAGCGCCGGGCCTTTCGTGTATATCGAAATCAACCATGTATCACCGCAGGATTTTGGTTATTACTTCGCCCTGAACATCGTCTTCTTGTTCATTATGACGATTTTTAACAGTCGCTTTGTGCGGCGGATCGGTGCGCTGAACATGTTCCGTACCGGATTGTGGATCCAACTGGCGATGGCGGTGTGGATGGTGCTCAGCGCGCTGTTTGGCGTCGGTTTCTGGGCGCTGGTGCTGGGTGTGGCGGTCTTTGTCGGCTGCGTGTCGATGATCTCCTCCAATGCGATGGCGGTGATCCTCGATGAGTTCCCACATATGGCGGGAACGGCCTCGTCGCTGGCGGGTACCTTCCGCTTTGGCATTGGCGCGCTCGTCGGCGCATTGCTCTCTCTGGCGACGTTTAACTCGGCCTGGCCGATGATTTGGTCCATTGCTTTCTGTGCAAGTTGTTCAATTTTGTTCTATCTCTATGCGAGCCGCCCGAAAAAACGGTGATCAAATACACAACATGGAAGCCGTTCGGCTTCCTTTGTTGATGTATGTCAACGACAATTCCATCATTTCCCCGATATATGTTTATTTTATGTAAAATCAATTTATGTAAAAAGTCACATCATTGTAGTTAAAAAGGTTGAGTTAGATCGCAGAAACGGGTACATATAGCCCGCGCTCCCATCCCGACTGGAAACATCTATTTTAATAAAGGCCATACCGACCATACTGGCCACGCGGGATAAGGATCGTCACGTTATGCAACCGTTTAAGGACGGATTGTCAATGATGTGTTAATATAGATGTAAATAAATTGTGAAGTTATTGTGCTTCCGGGGAAAGAAAGTGACAACATTACAGCTCTCAATCGTTCATCGCTTACCACAGAACTATCGTTGGTCAGCGGGTTTCGCAGGTTCGAAAGTTGAACCGATTCCGCAAAATGGCCAAAGCGTAGAAAACAGTCTGGTGGCGCTTAAACTGCTGAGTCCGGATGGCGATAGCGCCTGGCCGGTGATGCATAAACTCAGCCAGGCGCTCAGCGATATTGAAGTGCCATGTTCAGTACTGGAGTGTGAAGGTGAACCGTGCCTGTTTGTGAATCGCCAGGACGAGTTTGCCGCGACCTGTCGTCTGAAGAACTTTGGCGTGGCCATTGCCGAACCGTTTTCTAACAACAATCCGTTTTGAGCGTCAGCTTAGCGTGAGAAGCTGACGCGTATACGCCTGCTGCGGTGCGCTAAAGACGTGCTGGCATTGCCCCTGCTCGATTACCTCTCCCTGTCTTAGCACAATCACCTGATGGCATAACGCGCGTACCACGTGCAGATCGTGGCTTATGAAGATATAGGCCAGACGATGCTTCTGCTGCAACGATTTCAACAGCGCGAGAATTTGCGCCTGCACGGTCCGATCGAGAGACGACGTGGGTTCATCAAGAATAATCAATGACGGTTTCAGGATCAGCGCTCTGGCAATTGCGATACGCTGGCGCTGACCGCCGGAAAACTCCGCCGGATAGCGATGACGCGTGTCGGCATCCAGTCCCACTTCCGCCATCACAGCCACGACCTGCTGCTCACGCTGTTCGGCTGAGAGCGCTGGCTGGTGAACGCGCAGTCCTTCTTCAATGATTTGCAGTACGCTCAGTCGCGGATTCAGCGAGGAGTTGGGATCCTGGAAGACCACCTGGATACGATGACGAACGGGCAACAGCTGTCGGCGCTTAAGATGTTGTAACTGCTGACCGTCAAATACTATGCTGCCCTGAGAGGTAATAAGCCGCAGGAGCGCCAGCCCGGTAGTGCTTTTTCCCGAACCTGATTCCCCCACCAGCCCCAGCGTTTCACCCGGTTGCAGACTGAAACTGATGCCTTTCACCACCTCATTGTTCGCCACCACGCGCTTAAGGATGCCCTTGCGAATGGGGAACGCGACGCGTAAATCCTCAACACTGAGAAGGGGGGACAGCCCCTGCGGCAATGGTACCGGATCGCCTGCCGGTTCGCTGTTGAGCAACTTCTGCGTGTAGGGATGGGTGGGCGCATGGAGAAGGGGAGCGGCACGGTTTTGCTCAACGCATTGCCCGTTTTGCATCACCGCCACGCTGTCGGCGAGCTTCCTGACAATACTGAGGTTATGGGTGATGAACAACATCCCCATATTCAGCTCGCGCTGGAGTTCGCGCAGCAGTTGCAGGATCTGCGCCTGTACCGAGACATCCAGCGCGGTGGTTGGCTCATCAGCGATGAGCAATTCGGGTCGCGTTAATAGCGCCATTGCAATCATCACCCGCTGACGTTCGCCGCCGGAAAGTTGGTGCGGGTAATCACCCAGTCGTGTTGCCGCCTGACGAATGCCGACCCGGTCGAGACAGCTTAATATCTCCGCGCGTGCCGCTTCCCGGCGCATTCCCCGGTGCAGGGAAAGCACTTCATAGAGCTGTTTTTCGAGATTGTGGAGCGGGTTTAGCGACACCATCGGCTCCTGGAAAATCATGGCAATCTTGTTGCCGCGTACGCCGTGCAGGGTCTGCTCACTGGCGTGCAGTAAGGACTCACCGTGAAAACGGATATCGCCGCCGAGATACACTGCGGGCGGGGTAGGCAACAGGCGCAGAATCGACAGCGCGGTAACGCTCTTGCCGGAGCCGGATTCTCCCACCAGCGCCAGCGTTTCGCCAGCCTCCACGCGCAACGAAATCGCGTTAACCACCGTGCGGACCGTCTCCTGCTTGCGAAATCCCAGCGTCAGATTGTCAATGGCGAGCAAAGGTTGCGTCATATTACACCGCCTTGTTGGGATCGAATGCGTCACGGACGGCCTCGCCGATAAAGATCAGCAGCGAGAGTAAAATGGCTACGGACAGGAAGGCGGTGATGCCCAGCCACGGCGCTTGCAGGTTATTTTTACCTTGCAGGAGCAACTCGCCCAGCGAAGGAGAGCCTAGCGGCAAACCAAAGCCGAGGAAGTCCAGCGACGTCAGGGTCGTAATGGAACTGCATAAAATGAACGGTAAGAAGGTCAGGGTGGCAACCATTGCGTTGGGTAGCATGTGGCGAAAGATGATACTGCGGTCGCTAACGCCGAGCGCCTGGGCGGCCCGGATATAGTCAAAATTACGCGTGCGTAAGAACTCTGCGCGCACCACGCCCACCAGACTCATCCAGCCAAACAGCACCGTAATCGCCAGCAGCCACCAGAAGTTGGGTTGCACGACGCTGGAGAGCAAAATGATCAGGAACAGCGTCGGCATACCCGACCAGACTTCAATGAACCGCTGGCCCCATAGATCCACTTTACCCCCGTAATAGCCCTGCAACGCCCCGGCCAGCACGCCCATGACGCTTGAACACAGGGTAAGCATCAGGCCGAAAAGAATGGAAATACGCGTGCCGTAAAGCACTCGCGCCAGCACGTCGCCGCCGTTGGCATCGGTACCCAGCCAGTTTTGCGCAGAAGGGGGCGAGGGAAAGGGGGTGTCGGTTGCAAAGTTGATGCTGTTCGCCCCAAAACGCACCGGTGCCCAGAGAACCCAACCGCGCTTTTCCAGTTGTTGCTTTAACCACGGGTCCTGGTAATCCGCCCTCGTTGCCAGAGGGCCGCCAAAATCGCTCTCACTGTAGTTTTTGACCAGCGGGAAATACCAGCTTCCGTCGTAGCGCACCAGTAACGGTTTGTCGTTAGCAATCAGCTCAGAACACAGGCTCAGACCAAACAGGACAAGAAAAATCCACAGCGACCAGAAACCACGACGATTATGGCGAAAACGTGCCCAACGGGCCTGATTGACGGGGCTTAAATGGGCCATTAACGTCCCTCAAAATCAATACGCGGATCGACCAGCGTATAGCTGATATCACTGAGAATATTCAGCAGCAGGCCAATCAGGGTGAAGATGTACAGCGTGCCAAACATCACCGGGTAGTCTCGTGAAACCGTCGCCTCATAGCCCAACAGCCCCAGACCATTGAGTGAGAACATCACTTCAATCAGCAGTGAACCGGTGAAAAACATACTGATGAAGGTGGCGGGAAAACCGGCGATCACCAGCAGCATGGCGTTGCGAAAAACGTGCTTCCACAGGATATTCCCTTCACTCACCCCTTTGGCACGGGCGGTGACGACGTACTGCTTACGGACCTCATCGAGAAAGGAGTTTTTGGTCAGCATGGTCAACGCGGCAAACCCGCCAATCACTGTCGCCAGGACAGGTAAGGTGATGTGCCACAGATAGTCGGTTATCTTCTGATACCAGGGCAGGGAGTCAAAATTCGCCGAAACCAGGCCACGCAGCGGGAAGAGATCGTAATAGCTGCCGCCGGCAAAAAAGACAATCAACAGTATTGCGAACAGAAACGCCGGGATAGCGTAGCCAATGATAATAAACGCGCTGCTCCAGACGTCGAATCGGCTGCCGTTATGCACGGCCTTGCGGATCCCTAACGGAATCGACACCAGATAGATGATGAGCGTACTCCACAGCCCCAGGGTAATAGACACCGGCAGACTCTCTTTGATGAGCGCCAGCACCGAGGCGCTACGAAACAGGCTGTCGCCGAAATCGAAGCGAATGTAATTCCACAGCATGGTGAAATAGCGCTCGTGCAGTGGCTTATCAAAACCGTAGCGTTGGGTGATTTCGGCAATCACTTCAGGGTCAAGGCCGCGTCCTCCGCGATAGTTGCTGTCGCTGATATTACCCACCCCGGTCCGGGCGTGGCTGGCGCGGATGCCTTCGCTTCCGGCACCGGGCAGTGCGCTCGTCTGACCAAACTCAATGGCGGCAATCGCTTGGTCGACCGGGCCGCCAGGGGCAATTTGCACGATGAAAAAGTTGATGGTGATGATCGCCCAGAGCGTCGGGATAACCAGCAACAAACGGCGAATCAGGTACGCGCCCATTTATTCTCCCTGTCGTCTGGCGGCTGGCAACTTCGCCGCCCGGTTTACGTCATACCACCAGTTATCCAGGCCGATGGTATAAATCGGACGAATGGCCGGACGGGAGAATTTATCCCACCAGGCCAGTCGGTCTTCAGCCATGTACCACATCGGCAGCATGTAGTAATTCCAGGTAAGTACTCTGTCCAGCACGCGCCCAAGCGGCAGCAGTTTGTTTTTATCACCTTGCGCCGCGATGATTTGATCGATCAGTTTGTCAACCACCGGACTTTTCACACCGGGGGCATTATAGCTTGAGTCGATGTATTCAGACGCCCAGGAGATTTGCAGATCGGAACTGGGCCACGGCATCGCGCGCCACAGGGTCGGCATCATGTCGTAGTCCCGGTTGCGCAAGCGATTGGTGAGTTGCGAGTTATCTACCTGGCGAATATTCATCGTAATACCCAGCCGCTGGAGATTGTGCTGGAAGGGCAGAACCCACTGGCTGTTACTGGCGGCGGAAATGAGCAGTTCAAAGCTCAACGGTTTACCGGTGGCCGTGTTAATGCGCTGCTGGCCTTTCAGTTCCCAACCCGCGTCTTTCAGTAAGTTATCGGCTTTTAACAGGTTTTCCCGATCGTAACCGTCTCCTTTAGATTCGGGAGGCTGGTAAATCTGGCTGAAGACCTCAGGCGGCAGATCCTTTTTCATCGGCGCCAGCAGTACCAGTTCCGCCGCGTCAGGGTAGTTTCTGGCGGCATACTCGGTGTTCTGGAAATAGCTGTTTGCCCGGCTCCAGGCGTTGTAGAACAGCGCTTTATTCATCCACTCAAAATCGAACGCCAGCGTAATGGCTTCACGGACGCGTCGGTCGCTGAAAACGGGGCGCTGAGTGTTGAACGCCAGCCAGCGCGTATCCTGCGCCGATTCATTTTTCTGCTCATCTTTGATGATGTACTGATTATCAAAGTTTTTACCGACATAACGTGTCGCCCAGTTTTTGGCGTCGCTTTCCAGACGCAAATCGAACGCGCCAGCCTTAAAGGCCTCAAAAGCCACGTTGTCGTCGAGGTAATAGTCGTAGCGAATGACATCGAAATTCCAGCGGCCACGATTGACCGGCAGATTGGCGGCCCAGTAATCCTTCACGCGTGAATAGACAATATACTGGCCCATCTTCCACTGACTGATGCGGTAAGGCCCACCGCCCAGCGGAGGTCTGGACAGCGGGTCGCTGAGTTTGTGATCTTTCCAGTACGCTTGTGGCATCACGGGCAACGAGAACAGGCTGAGCATGTCCTCTTTACCCGGCTTCGCGAGTTCCATACGTACGGTCAGCGGCGCAATGGCTTTGACCGTTGTGCCTTTGTAGACCAGACGAAACTGCGGCACACCTTCGGTCATAAATTTGTTGAAGGTGAAGGCGACATCCTTTGCCATGACGGGCGAGCCATCATGAAAACGGGCGCGAGGGTTGATCGTGATTTCAACCCACGAATAATCCTCCGCATAGCGTGCGCTCTCGGCGATCAGCGGATAATAGCTGCCGGGCTCGTCATCAGAGGTGGTAAACAGGGTGTCGTAGAGTTGTTCAGTCCGGGCTGCGGGATTACCGCGCAGGGCATAGCGGTTGAAATTGTCGAATGTGCCGAGGGCGGAAAGCGTGATCTGACCGCCTTTGGGGGCCGCGGGGTTGGCGTAATCGAAATGATCAAAATTGAACGCGTATTTAGGTTCTCCCAGCACCGCAAAGGCATAGCTCTCTTTGATCGCCTGCGCCTGGGCGCCCGCGCTCATCAATATGACAAACAGCAGCAATATGCGAATGATTATCTGCAAAGGGATTCCTTCTCTTGCTTACTTGCCGGCACAGGTCACACTTATGCCTGAATAATAGGGCAGGTGGCGTCTGTTGTGAATCCACGCGTTGGCGCTTTACCATTTCAGCGTGTGTGGCTGCGAAACCCACTGGACAAATTTGTCGAGCGGCATGGGGCGGCTGACCCAATAGCCCTGAAGGAAGCGAACCCCGTGTTCATGCAGCCATTTCGCCTGCTCCGGCGTTTCCACTCCTTCGGCCACCGTCATCATATTGAGGCGCTTAGCGAGCGTCAGCACCGCATCGAGCACCGGTGAGGTGACGGTTTCTGTACCAATGGCGTGTATAAAACCGCGATCGATTTTCAGATAATCCAGGGTATAACGCTCCAGATAAATCAGCGCGCTGTGGCCGGTACCGAAGTCGTCTATTGCAATTTCGAAGCCTGCGGCATGCAACCATTCAAATAACTGTGAGGCTTCATGTTGCTGGATCATGTCGCGTTCGGTAATTTCCAGCACAATCTGGAAGTGGTTGGGAGGCATTGCGGCGACTAACTGGCGAACGTCGTCTTTAAAACTGCTGCTGTGCAGGTGGTCAGGTGCAATATTGATACCGTACTTTGCGCCAACAGGAAGGACTTTCTGCAACGTAGGGGCATCTCGCGCCAGCAGTTTAAACAGATGCTGGGTCAATGGCACAATCATGTGCTGGGCTTCGGCGTAATGAATAAACGCATCCGGCGGGATTTCTCCCGCCGTTGGATGTTTCCAGCGCAGCAACACCTCCAGCCCGGTGACCTTCAGCGACTGCGTATCCACGACGGGTTGATAGACCACGTAGAATTGATCGCGTTTGATCCCTGTGAGGATCTCTTTCCCGGGACGCAAGCGAATGCACATGATGTAGTAGCAAAGTAAACCAGCAATGATGCCCCCCATCCCGCCAAGAAGCAGGGCATACCATAAGTCGGGCCAGGTCCAGTTGGTTGCGTACAGCCGGATCGTCACCGGAACACCGCTTATTTTTGCTTCGCGCTCCGGTGAACTGTCGAGATCGTTAACGGTGAGCAGATGGTCCGAAAAGGTCGACAACGCGGTGTTGCCAACGATAATGGCGATCCCATCAAAGTCTTCTTGTCGGGCGGTATACAGCAGATACGGCGTAAGGTTGATATTCAGGGAGGTGAAAACACCGCTGTTCACCAGCAGGGGATTGCGATACCAAATCACCATCGCAGGTTTATTGGGCATCATCGGTGTTCCCGGGATAATCGCCATGTCGATATCTTTACTAATATCGAGGCTGGGAACCAGTTCGGTCAGCAGCGCATCCATTCCACCGGTTGCCGATGAGCAAAATGCTTTCTTATCCTTAACCAGCAAAAACGCGCGAACGTTCAGGCTAAACGCGGCACGAGAAGTGAGATCCGCGCTGACTTGTTTGCAGGTATTTAAGGTCAACGGCTGGAGGATATCGGTGGTGTTTTTGAGATCGGCAAAATAGCTGACCAGGTAATGTTGAATGTCGGAAACCAGCGTGTCGTATTTGACTTCCCGCTTATGCCACGCCATCACGAACTGTAGGCTACTGATAACAATAGCAATGACAATCCCAGTGATCAGGCAGGTAAGCACGATTTTTCGACCAGTCGTTAAGGCGCGTGTGAACATGATGCCTGGTTTTACCCTGAGATTGTCGATGATGACAAATGTGATGGAATAACAAGACTATAGCCTGGATTGATTCGGCGAGTCATGCTTTTCCACAGAGAGAAAAGGGGAACCAAAAAAAAAAAACACCGCCGAAGCGATGCTTTTCGTTTGTCTCGTCAGGGTCGCCAAGGGATAGCAACCAAACGATTAACTGCGGCTCAGAACCCGACGCGCTTCGTTGTAGCGCTTTTTCCAGTATGGCTCGTTCATGCTGGAGATAATAACACCGCTGCTGGTAGAGGCATGAACAAACTGGTTGTTGCCAATATAGATACCAACATGACGGCCCGTTGAACCTGCGCGGAACAGAACCAGATCGCCAGTACGCAAATTCGTGCGTGACACGGACTTACCGGTTTCCTGCTGTTCGTAGGTGGAACGTGGGAGTTCTAAACCAAATTGTTCACGGAATGTACGTTGTACAAAGCTGGAACAATCAATACCTTTTTTGGAGTTGCCGCCGAGACGATAGCGCACGCCTTTCCAGTCAGCATATTGATCCATAATCCGCGACTTCACATCGAGGTTACGCACCATACTCTCAAATTCATCCTGAGAAGCTTGCAGTGAAGAAGCTTCTTGACCCACACCAAGCGTCTCAGAATGCGTGTTCTTTGCGGTGTTACTGGTAGTGCTACATGCAGAAAGCAGTACCGCGACTGCTATCGCGGGAATCCCGCGCAAGATATATCTCAAGATCGGTTGAGATTTGACCATTTTGTTTGTTTTCCCTTGAAGTCCTTAACGATAAATATCGTTATAAAAAATGCCAAACGTGACGAGACTAATTACCTACGCACAATGAGACAATTCTTTAAGCGCAAAACTGTGGCAGAACGCACAAATTTATTCGCGAAGAGAATAATAACCCAGCGAGGCAAAACGAGTTCGAGGTTACCCGATCGTTACAGGCTTGGCGAGTGATTTTATCTGAATTTTAATAAGAAAATGTGATACAGAAAGTGAATAAACGGGATTGGTCAATTTAAGTGCAGAATGGCGAAAAAACAGGCAACTCATTCATTCACAAAGATAATGCTATGACTAAATAATGACGGTGAGATGAATAATTTATCTTAATGCATCATCAGGGCTTAAGAATAAACCCTGATGATGTTAATAACTGTGGGTTATTTGTTTAAGATTTGTTTGTTTTTGCCGGGGAGATAATTGTCGAAAAGCGCGATGAGGCGATCGCTTAACGGGGTCAGGAGACACCAGGGCAGACCAATTAAGACCACGGTTAATGAACCTACGGCGATATCAGTGAACCAGTGGGCACCGATCATGACGCGCGGGAAAGCAAAAACCACAACGATAATAAGGCCGATAATCCCTGCGGCTTTTCCGAAATAGCGCAACATAAATGCGGCGAAAATAAGCAGCATCATTCCGTGATCGCCAGGGAAACTGTCTCTGGACGCATCCTTCGTCGAAATATGCAGCAATTCACTGACGCGATAAATATTGTCAAAACTGAGCGTGGGACTTGCGCGTTTTACGGGCAGCAGCGCCTGACCCGCCTGGTTCAGAACCACGGCGGTGAGCAACATCACCAGGCCGATGATGACAATACGACGGCGGCCTGCAGGCGTCTCCTTCAGCCAGAAACTCAGCATCAGACCGCCCATCGCCAACAGGGAACAGGCGTCAAACGCCCGATTATTGGTGATGGCGACCAGCCACAGGAAGGCCTGGCTCTCCACCAGTTTCTGGTTGAAAAAGTGAAAAATGCCGGCGTCAACCGGGAACCAGAATCCATGATTGGCAGGTATATACCAGCTCATGAACAAAGCCAGACCGGCAAGATTCAGCAGAAGTATCAGTGGTAACCTGATTTTCATATTCAAAGAGTTCACTGTTCAATAAATCGCAGGCAACCTTACGCGTGTTCAGCTAAACGAAGCTTCAACAATGCGCTCTGCAACGTATTCCAGTCTGCCTCGGTACTGGAAATCAGTTCAATACGGCTGTCCGGCGGCGCGACGTTCTGCGTTTCAATGTGCAGATCTTCACCCTGGCGGTTAATGCGCACGAGACCTTCCGCAATACGCATGACCCCTTTCACCCGACCAACTGGCGCCAGACGCGCCCATTCCAGCAGCCCAATGGTGTCAAAAACGGTATCGGCATCGAAAATCCAGCCGCAGGCCTGATGCCCCTGGCCACTGTTCAGGCTACGACGCCAGCGCTGTTGTGCCGGCAGGCTCATCGCCGCGAGTCCTCGTGTTACAGGCTGGCTGTGCGAATGCGCCGCGCTGGCGGGTAATTCAGCCAGGTTCAGACGCGGTAAGTCCAGCAACTGTCCGTCAATCTGACCGTGATCGGCTTGCACTAACTGACGGTTGCCGCCGAACTGCTGCCACCAGGTCTGCAAAGCGCGTTCACTCTCCGCCGTCGCGTGATCGGTTTTATTCGCCACGATGATATCTGCCGCAGCCAGTTGGTCACGAAAGTTCTCATTGGCGACGCTTTTTTCATCCAGCAACCCGCGTGGGTCAAGAATACACAGCGTGGCGCGAAGGTCTATCCAGGGTTCATACACCGGCGCGGTGAGGAGAGAGAGGATCTGTTTCGGGTGCCCCAGTCCCGTCGGTTCGATCAGCAGACGGTCTGGTTTTCCCTGACGCAACAGCGTGTTCAGGCCAACCTGCATGGGCAGGCCGTTCACGCAGCACATACAGCCGCCGGGGATCTCTTTGAGCAACGCGCCGCTATCTGCCAGCAGGGCGCCGTCGATACCGACCTCGCCGAACTCATTGACCAGTACCGCCCATTTTTCGGCAGGATCTTTGTGCGCTAACAGATGAAGAATTGAAGTGGTTTTTCCGCTGCCGAGGAAACCGGTGATGAGGTTAGTTTTGGTCACGCCTGCTCCAGAATGATGTGCCGTAACGGGTTAGCTTTAATCCTGGCGAAAAAAAGTGAAAAAGAGAAGGGCGGGACGAACGAAGACAGGCTCCGTTCGCCTTAATGGCAGAAATTGTTAATTTTTTAACGTATCAATCACCGCCTGATGCGCGCCGCGTTGCGCGATACGCTGCCAGGCCGTTTCAATCGCCTGAACAAAAGCAGGATTGTGCGGGAGGTCGTTGCCAAAGACTTCCTGTAAAGAGAGCAGCGCTACGACGCGTTGGTCCTCATGACTGGCGGCGACGATTGAGCTGATTTTATCGCTCAGTGGGTCGCGAACGTCGATGGTCGAGCCGGCATCATCGATACCACTGACGTAGCGCATCCATCCCGCCACACCCAGTGCCAGTAATGGCCATGCGCTTTCGCGCGCCAGATGGAGGCGGATACCTGCCAGCATCCGCTGCGGTAGTTTCTGACTGCCGTCCATCGCGATTTGCCAGGTCTTGTGCTTCAGCGCTGGATTCGCAAAGCGTTCAATCAGGCTTTGTGCGTACCCGGTTAAATCCACGCCGGTAATACTGAGCGTCGGTGCCTGTTCATTCATCATCAGTCGGTACGCGGCTTCGCGGAACGCGCTGTCCTGCATACACTCATTAATATGCTGAAATCCGGAAAGATAACCGAGATAAGCGAGAAACGAGTGGCTGCCATTAAGCATTCGCAGCTTCATCTCTTCCCAGGGGCGAACATCGCTAACCATCTGCACGCCTGCGGCTTCCCATGCGGGACGACCAGCGACAAAATTGTCTTCAATCACCCATTGAATGAACGGTTCACAACTGATGGCGCAGGGGTCGGCAACGCCCAGTTCGCGGGTGATTTCCGCCAGAGATTCCTCTGTAGCGGCCGGAACAATGCGGTCGACCATGGTGGCGGGAAAACTGACGTATTCACGGATCCAGCTTGCCAGCGCGGGAGAGCGTTTTTCCGCCATCCCCAGTACGGCATTCTTCACTACGTGACCGTTATCAGGAATGTTGTCGCAGGAGAGCACAGAAAAAGGCGCCAGCCCGCGCGCCTGTCGACGTGACAGCGCTTCCACCAGAATGCCGGGCGCTGAAAGGGGTTCGTCAGGCGCCTGCAGGTCGTGAATAATACGCGGGTTTGTCAGGTCCAGCGTACCGGTAGCCGGATCGATGCAATAGCCTTTTTCGGTGATGGTCAGTGAGACAATCGCGACCTGGGGCTCGCAGAATTTTTCAATAATAGTGGCGAGCGAATCGAGTTTTGCGTTCAGACATTCGTTGACGGCACCGACGATAATTGCCTGATTGCCGTGCGCACCTTTTTCCAGCACGGTATAGAGATTATCCTGTGCTCGGAGTTGGCTCATCAACGTGTCGCCGCTGAACAGGCTGATCTCACAAATTCCCCAATCCCCGCCCTGGGCGTTCAGCACCCGGTCGGTCAGTAATGCCTGGTGCGCACGATGAAAGGCGCCAAAGCCGAAATGCACCATGCGCGTTTTGAGCTGCTGGCGGTCATAGTGCGGCGTTTGTACGCCATCCGGCAGTATTGCTGAGGCAATTGTAGTCATGAATTACACACCTGATTAACCATAAATTAACAACGTCAGTGTAAAGTTATATGACAACAAATTGAATTGGTAAGCCGAATTTATCCGGGTAATGTGAGCTAGATCAATCAATCATGCCCCTTTTATTGATCACCTCACAGAAGCCTGTATGGTAGTCGTCATTCAGGTAAGCTAATTTGGTATAACAACTTTGTGAGGTAAAGCAATGGAACAAACCTGGCGTTGGTACGGGCCTAACGATCCGGTATCGCTTGATGATGTGCGTCAGGCTGGCGCAACGGGCGTTGTGACGGCATTGCACCACATTCCGAACGGCGACGTGTGGCCGGTCGAAGAGATTAAAAAGCGTCAGGCAATTCTGGCGGAAAAAGGGTTAACCTGGTCGGTTGTCGAAAGTATTCCGGTTCACGAAGAGATCAAGACTCGCTCCGGTCAGTATCAGGCATGGATAGCGAATTATCAGCAGAGCATCCGCAATCTGGCGGCCTGCGGCATCGACACCGTCTGCTACAACTTCATGCCGATTCTGGACTGGACGCGTACCGACCTCGAGTACGAATTGCCGGACGGCTCGAAAGCGCTACGTTTCGATCAAATAGCCTTTGCTGCTTTTGAGTTGCATATCCTCAAGCGTGCGGGAGCTGAAGCGGACTATAGCGAAGAAGAACAGCGTCAGGCTCAGGCGTATTTCACTGCCATGAGCGATGCGGATATCGAAAAACTGACCCGCAATATCATTGCCGGTTTGCCCGGCGCAGAAGAGGGTTATACCCTCGATCGGTTCCGTGCGCGTCTGGCCGAGTATGACGGCATCAGCAAAGACGATCTGCGTGACAATATGGCAGTGTTCCTGCGCGCGATTGTCCCGGTGGCTGAAGAAGTGGGCGTACGCCTGGCGGTGCATCCTGACGATCCACCGCGTCCGATTCTCGGATTGCCGCGCATTGTCTCTACCATTGAAGATATGCAGTGGCTGAAAGAGACGGTCGATAGCATCTACAACGGCTTCACTATGTGCACGGGATCATACGGTGTTCGCGCGGATAACGATCTGGTAAAAATGATCGAAACCTTTGGCGATCGTATCCACTTTACCCACTTGCGCTCGACGTGCCGCGAAGAGAACCCGAAAACCTTCCATGAAGGCGCGCACCTGCAAGGGGATGTGAACATGGTGGCGGTGGTAACGGCGATTCTGACCGAAGAGCAGCGCCGTAAGAAGGCGGGTGATTTACGTCCAATACCGATGCGTCCCGATCACGGTCATCAGATGCTGGACGATCTGCATAAGAAAACCAATCCGGGCTACTCTGCGATTGGGCGTCTGAAAGGGCTGGCGGAAGTGCGCGGTGTTGAACTGGCGCTGAAAATGACCCAGTTCCGCGACCTGCTGTAAGAGCGAAAATGACAAAAAGGACAGCTCAGGCTGTCCTTCTTTACATACATGCAAAACTTAATCCGCGCGACCCATATAACGGCGCTCTTCAATATGAATGCGGATTTTTTCACCGGCGCTCAGGTATTCAGGAACCAGAATGACCAGACCGGTACTCAGCGTCGCTGGCTTGTTGCGCGCACTGGCGGAAGCACCTTTAATACCAGGAGCGGTTTCCACGATTTCCAGATCAACCGTCTGTGGCAGTTCGAGCGCCAGCAGCTGACCGTCCCAGGTTAATACCTGCATATCCGGCATCCCGCCTTCCGGAATAAACAGCAGCTCTTCTTCGATCTGATCTTTAGTGAAGGTATAGGGCGTGTAATCTTCTTTATCCATGAACACGTATTCGTTGCCATCGACATAGGAGAAGTCAACGCCACGGCGGCTCAGGGTGACGGTATCTACAATGTCATCGCCCTTGAAACGTTCTTCCACTTTCAGACCGGTACGGACATCGGAGAAACGCATTTTGTACAGCGTTGCTGCGCCACGGGCGGTCGGGGACTGAATATCGATATCTTTCACAATCAGCAGCTTGCCGTTGTAATTCAGTACCATACCTTTTTTGATTTCGTTCGCTCTTGGCATCGAAAAGATCCTGTTATAGAGATTAGCTAAATTATCGCGTCAAACTACTCGCGCCGGGTCATTCAGGCAAGCGGAATTCACCTTTTGCTGGTGCAAAAAAGGTGGTACTGTGCGCGCCTGTCCGGTGGTCATAATAAAGAGAGTCAGACTATGGAATGCCGTCCGGATTGTGGGGCGTGTTGCACCGCACCATCGATTTCCAGTCCCATCCCCGGCATGCCTGAGGGCAAGCCCGCCAATACGCCGTGTATCCAGCTTGATGAACACATGCGATGTAAAATTTTCGCGTCTCCACTGCGGCCAAAAGTGTGCTCCGGACTGCAGCCAAGTGCGGAAATGTGCGGCGAATCGACTCGCCAGGCGATGACTTGGCTTATTGAACTGGAGGCGCTGACGGCGCCTTAAACATCCTTAATACGCGTCAGGCAAACCATCGTGGCGATAATCATCACCAGCGCAAACCAGAAGACGGCATGGTAGTTCCAGATTTCTGCGGCAATGCCCGCCAGTGACCCGGCGATAATCCAGCCGACGCGGATGGTATTAGTGTAGAGCGTTGTCGCTGACCCCGCCTGACCCGGCATCAGATCCTGAAAATAGAGCATGCCGATCCCGCCGAGAATACCGATGTAGATGGCGTTCAGCAGTTGTAAACCCAACAGCACCACAGGGGAGTGCGCGACCAGCATTCCTGCGTAAAAGCAAAAACCGGCGGCGACCGCAATGCACATTAGCAGGCGTTTGCCCAGCCGTTTTGCGAAGTAGCCGGCAATCAGCATCGTCGGGATTTCCAGTCCGGCCGCCGTACCCATCATCACGCCCGCCAGTTTTTCCGGCAGATGCAGCTCATTAATAATAAACAGCGGCATATTAATGATATACAGGCTGTTGGTGCCCCACATTAAGGTGCAAATCGCAAACAGTAACAGGGTATCCCGACGGTTTCGACGCGGCGCTTCCAGCGTACCGGTGGCCAGTGTGGTTTCTTTACGCATAGACGGTAAGAAAAACCACACCATCGCGCCGCAAACCACAAACGCCACTGCGGCGCTGAGGTACATCACCGTAAAGCTGAAACCCATCGCCAGCGCGTAAGCCAACGGCGGACCTATCACCCACGCAAGTGAAACCTGGGCGCGCAGTATGGAACTGAACATTACCGCTTCACGACCTGTGCGGTCAGCATGTTCGCGGGCGAGAGCAAACATTTGCGGGTTGGCGGTCGAGCCAAAGCTGCTGAGAAACACGCCGACAAACAGCAGGATAAAGTAGTTACGATTCCAGGCAAATAACACGCACGCCAGCATGCCCAGTGCACAGCAGAAGACGATCAGCTGTTTGCGATCGCCTTTTCTGTCTGAACGTCCTGCCAGAAACTGGCTGACCAGAATGCCGATCACCGCACTGCCGGTAAAAAAGAAACCGACCATCCCCGGGCGCGCATGGACTTCATCGGTCAGAAAGAGGCTCAGCGTGGGGGTTTGTAGCGCACCTGCAATACCGGTGAGAAAGGCGACAATAAGGAAAGCCGTAGACGTCAGGTCAAACGTTTTTGGCGTGGCGGCAGCGGGGGTGTTGTGCATGTTCTGGTATCAGTAGTGTGATGAGACGCGGAGTTTACGCCGCTTAGCTGAAAATAAACAGATGACTAAATCAAAATCGCCACGAAAAATCAAAATGGCATTTCACTCTGGCAATGCGGTTAGCTGACGCTGCTGAACCTTAAACGAAATAGCGCTGTATTTGCTTCAGCACCTTTTCGATAATGAGGCAAAAATGTGCATTGCTTCTAAATTTTGCGATCAAAAATGCAACTTTTCTTGCGTGCTGAAGCAGAAAGAGCAAGACTTCTTGAAACGTTTCAGCGCTGTCGAGTTTCAGTTGAGGAAACCGTATAGCGTCTTTTTTCTCATGTAAGCTGAATCGTTTCAATTCAGCAGGAGAGGAGAACCATGTTTCAGTTATCCGTTCAGGACATTCATCCGGGCGAGCAGGCCGGAGACAAACAAGAAGCTATCCGTCAGGTCGCCGCTGCGTTAGTGCAGGCCGGTAACGTAGCGGACGGCTACGTAGACGGCATGCTCGCTCGCGAGCAGCAGACTTCCACTTTTCTCGGCAACGGGATTGCGATTCCACACGGCACCACCGATACCCGCGATCAAGTGCTGAAAACCGGCGTTCAGGTTTTTCAGTTCCCGCAGGGCGTGACCTGGGGTGACGGTCAGGTGGCTTACGTGGCGATTGGTATTGCCGCCAGCTCCGATGAGCACCTTGGTTTACTGCGTCAACTGACGCACGTGCTGAGTGACGACTCCGTGGCTGAACAGCTTAAGTCAGCGACCACGGCGGAAGAACTGCGTGCGTTGCTGATGGGCGAAAAGCAGAGTGAGCCGTTGAAGCTCGACAACGAGACGCTGATGCTGGATGTCGCTGCGACCGACTTAGTGACGTTGCAGGCGCTGAACGCGGCGCGTCTGAAAGAGGCGGGCGCGGTAGATGCGGCGTTTGTCGCGAAAGTGATTAACGATCGGCCGATGAACCTGGGGCAAGGGATCTGGCTGAGCGACAGTGCTGAAGGCAACTTGCGCAGCGCTGTGGCGGTGAGCCGTGCGGCGAATGCCTTTGACGTCGAGGGCGAAAAGGCGGCACTGCTGGTGACCGTCGCCATGGCTGACGATCGGCCTGTTGAGGTGCTGAAGCGTCTGGGCGATCTGCTGCTGGACACGAAAGCTGACCGTCTGCTGAACGCTGATGCGGCCACCGTACTGGCGCTGCTGACCAGCGATGACGCGCTGACGGATGATGTGCTGAACGCCGAGTTCGTCGTTCGTAATGAGCACGGCCTGCATGCCCGTCCGGGGACCATGCTGGTCAATACGATTAAACAATTTAACAGTGAAATTACCGTGGCAAACCTTGATGGAACCGGCAAACCGGCAAATGGACGTAGTCTGATGAAAGTGGTGGCTCTGGGCGTGAAGAAAGGGCATCGCCTGCGCTTTACGGCGCAGGGGGCTGATGCTGAGCAGGCGCTGAAAGCAATTGGCGAGGCCATCGCTGCCGGTCTCGGGGAGGGCGCATAATGAGCAGACGTGTTGCTACGATCACGCTAAACCCGGCCTACGATCTGGTGGGGTTCTGTCCTGAAATCGAACGCGGTGAAGTTAACCTGGTGAAAACCACCGGTCTGCACGCGGCGGGTAAAGGGATCAACGTGGCAAAAGTGCTGAAGGACCTCGGGATCGACGTAACGGTCGGTGGTTTCCTCGGCAAAGATAACCAGGACGGTTTTCAGCAGTTGTTCAGCGAGCTGGGTATTGCTAACCGTTTTCAGGTGGTGCAGGGGCGTACCCGCATCAACGTCAAGCTGACGGAAAAAGATGGTGAAGTCACCGACTTCAACTTCTCCGGTTTTGAGGTTACGCCTGCCGACTGGGAGCGTTTTGTTAATGATTCCCTGAGCTGGCTGGGTCAGTTTGACATGGTGTGCGTCAGCGGCAGTTTACCGTCCGGCGTAAGCCCGGAAGCGTTTACCGACTGGATGACGCGTCTGCGCAGTCAGTGTCCATGCATTATCTTTGATAGTAGCCGTGAAGCACTGGTTGCAGGACTGAAAGCCGCGCCGTGGCTGGTAAAACCAAACCGTCGCGAACTGGAAATCTGGGCTGGTCGCAAGCTGCCGGAAATGAAAGATGTGATTGAGGCAGCGCATGCGTTACGTGAACAGGGTATCGCGCATGTGGTGATCTCCCTGGGCGCGGAAGGTGCGCTGTGGGTGAATGCCTCAGGAGAATGGCTCGCCAAACCGCCTTCGGTGGATGTGGTTAGCACCGTGGGGGCAGGGGATTCAATGGTCGGCGGCCTGATTTACGGTTTGCTGATGCGCGAATCCAGTGAACATACGCTGCGTCTGGCGACAGCCGTCGCTGCGCTGGCGGTCAGTCAGAGCAATGTCGGTATTACCGATCGTCCGCAGTTGGCCGCAATGATGGCGCGTGTCGACTTACAACCGTTTAACTGACAGCAGGAGAGGCATAATGAAAACGCTGCTGATTATTGACGCTAACCTCGGGCAGGCCCGCGCTTATATGGCGAAAACTCTGCTCGGTGCGGCGGCGAATAAAGCAAATCTGGAAATCATCGACAATCCAAATGACGCTGAACTGGCGATCGTATTGGCCGATGCCATCCCTAATGACAACGCGTTGAACGGCAAAAAAGTCTGGTTAGGCGATATTGCCCGGGCGGTTGCGCACCCTGAACTGTTTCTTAGCGAAGCCAAAGGTCATGCTAAGCCATACAGCGCACCGGTTGCCGTAGCGTCTGTAGCCACGACCAATGGCCCGAAACGTGTTGTGGCCGTGACGGCGTGCCCGACCGGCGTCGCGCATACCTTTATGGCGGCGGAAGCGATCGAAACCGAAGCGAAAAAACGCGGCTGGTGGGTGAAAGTCGAAACCCGTGGTTCTGTGGGCGCCGGCAATGCCATTACGCCGGAAGAAGTGGCGCAGGCTGATCTGGTCATTGTGGCGGCAGACATTGAAGTGGATCTGGCAAAATTTGCCGGTAAACCAATGTACCGTACTTCTACGGGTCTGGCGCTGAAGAAAACCGCGCAGGAACTGGACAATGCCGTGGCGCAAGCCGTGGTGTATGAGCCAACCGGCAAAGCGCAGGCTGCGGCGAATGAAGGGAAAAAAGAGAGTGCAGGCGCGTATCGTCACCTGTTGACGGGCGTTTCCTACATGCTGCCGATGGTGGTTGCCGGTGGTCTGTGTATCGCGCTCTCCTTTGCTTTTGGTATCGAAGCGTTCAAAGTCGAAGGGACGCTGGCGGCGGCGCTGATGCAGATTGGCGGCGGTTCAGCCTTTGCATTGATGGTGCCGGTTCTGGCGGGATACATTGCCTTCTCGATTGCTGACCGTCCGGGCCTGACGCCGGGTCTCATCGGCGGTATGCTCGCCGTCAGCACGGGTTCAGGCTTTATTGGCGGGATCATTGCGGGTTTCCTCGCAGGCTATGTGGCGAAGGCCATCAGCACGAAGCTGAAGCTGCCGCAGAGTATGGAAGCGCTGAAACCGATCCTGATCATTCCGCTTATCTCCAGCCTCGTGGTCGGTCTGGCCATGATCTACCTCATCGGTAAACCGGTCGCCGGGATCCTCGAAGGGTTAACGCACTGGCTGCAAACCATGGGGACGGCGAATGCGGTACTGCTGGGGGCAATCCTTGGCGGGATGATGTGTACCGACATGGGTGGCCCAGTTAACAAAGCGGCGTACGCGTTTGGCGTTGGTCTGTTGAGTACACAAACGTATGCGCCAATGGCGGCCATTATGGCGGCAGGCATGGTGCCGCCGCTGGCGCTGGGACTGGCAACGATTGTTGCGCGTCGTAAGTTCGACAAGGCGCAGCAGGAAGGGGGTAAAGCGGCGCTGGTACTCGGCCTGTGCTTTATCACCGAAGGGGCTATTCCTTTCGCCGCGCGCGATCCGATGCGTGTTCTGCCGTGCTGTATTGTTGGCGGCGCGTTGACGGGAGCAATCTCTATGGCGGTCGGTGCAAAACTGATGGCACCGCATGGCGGTCTGTTTGTTCTGCTGATCCCTGGTGCAATTACCCCGGTGTTGGGATACCTGATTGCCATTGTTGCCGGTACGCTGGTGGCGGGTCTGGCCTATGCCTTCCTGAAACGCCCGGAAGAGGATGCAGTCGCCAAAGCGGCATAATGTTATCGCGTCATACAAGGGCAGAGCGTTCTCTGCCCTTTTTTTATCTTCGTTTTGTGCCCTTCCTCGCAAATTTTTCCTCGCTTACAAACTGTATCTATAAAAAATTGTGATTCTGTTCATATCTGGCGGTTTTAGCCCTTGCCAGTGCGTTTACTTTCATCAAAACAAGTTTACTATGAACACATGTTTGAATGTAAACATGTGCTCTAATAAGTTGTTTGAGCCGTGAATAGATCTTAACGATCTCATTGTCATGGTATTTTCATACCAGGAGATGTGCTATGCGAGAAAAGGAATACATCATCACGATTGGTTCCGCCAATATGGACGTTGCAGGATATTCGCATGCTTCTTTAAATTATGCGGACTCGAATCCTGGAAAAATTAAATTTACACCGGGCGGGGTGGGTCGCAATATCGCTCATAATCTTGCCCTGCTCGGGAAAAATTCCTGGTTAATGACGGCGGTTGGCAATGATTTCTATGGGCAATCATTATTGGCGCAGACGAATCAGTCTGGCGTGCATGTGGATAATTGCCTGATTGTCTCCGGTGAGAATACCTCTAGTTATTTATCGCTTCTCGATAATACCGGTGAAATGCTGGTGGCAATCAATGACATGAGCATTACCGAGCATATTTCGGCGGCATTTCTGGCCCAGCATCTCGATTTCATCCGTGGTGCCAGTGTGATTGTGGCGGATTGTAATATCAGTGAACAGACGCTGGCCTGGCTACTGGATAATGTGGGGAATGTTCCGGTGTTCGTTGACCCGGTATCGGCGTGGAAATGCGTGAAAATCCGCGAGCGTTTAGCTCAGATTCACACGCTTAAACCCAACCGTCTTGAGGCGGAAACTCTCAGCGGCATCGCGCTTTCAGGGCGTGAAGATGTCGCGAAAGTCGCTGCCTGGTTCCACGAGCGTGGCCTGCATCGCCTTGTGCTGAGTATGGGTGGTGACGGGGTCTATTACAGTGAAAGAGGCGGCGACAGCGGCTGGTCGCTACCGATAAAAACCCACGTAGTTAACGTCACCGGAGCGGGAGATGCCATGATGGCGGGACTTGCCTCCTGCTGGGTTGAAGGCATGCCTTTCATTGATTCTATCCGATTTGCACAGGGTTGTTCTTCGATGGCGCTGGCCAGTGAATATACCAACAACCCTGAATTATCTGTTGCGAACGTTAAAACCCTTGTGGAGAACACAGAATGTCTGAATTAACGCTTTCCTCTGAATTACTGCATATTTCGCCAGAAGTCCAGGACGCTATTAACAGTAATAAACCGATTGTTGCGCTTGAGTCGACGATTATTTCTCACGGTATGCCTTTTCCACAAAATGCGCAGACGGCAATTGAAGTTGAAGAAACAATCCGTAAACACGGAGCCGTGCCGGCAACGATTGCCATTATTGGCGGGGTAATGAAAGTTGGGTTGAGTAAAGAAGAAATTGAATTATTAGGTCGCGAAGGACATAGCGTCACTAAAGTCAGTCGTCGTGATTTACCGTTTGTGGTGGCTGCCGGAAAAAATGGCGCGACCACTGTCGCCTCGACCATGATTATTGCCGCGCTTGCCGGTATTCACGTTTTTGCCACCGGCGGCATTGGCGGTGTTCACCGCGGTGCTGAACATACATTTGATATTTCCGCCGATCTTCAGGAACTGGCCCATACCAATGTGACCGTGGTTTGTGCCGGTGCGAAATCTATTCTCGATTTAGGTTTAACCACGGAATATTTAGAAACGTTCGGCGTGCCATTAATTGGCTATCAGACCACCGCGTTACCGGCATTTTTCTGCCGTACCAGTCCGTTTGAAGTCAGCATTCGTCTCGACAGCGCGAAGGAAATTGCCCGGGCGATGGCGGTGAAATGGCAAACCGGCCTGAACGGCGGTCTGGTGGTTGCCAATCCAATCCCGGAAACCTATGCCATGGCGGAAGAGAAAATCAACGCGGCGATTGACCAGGCCGTCCGGGAAGCGGAAGAGCAGGGCGTTGTCGGCAAGGAAAGTACGCCGTTCCTGCTGGCGCGCGTCGCTGAATTAACCGGGGGCGACAGCCTGAAGTCCAACATTCAACTGGTGTTTAACAACGCCGTACTGGCCTGCGAGATCGCGAAGGAATATCAACGCCTCGCCTGATCATAACGAACGGGCAGCTCGCGGTCGCCCGAAACCACCAAAACCTGGCTTCGCGCCGGGTTTCCTGGCATGAAGGGAAATCATTATGGATATAATGAGAAGTGTTGTGGGTATGGCGGTATTGCTGGTGATCGCATACTTACTGTCGGTGAATAAAAAGCACATCAGCTTACGTACCGTAGGCGCTGCGCTGGTACTGCAAATCGCGATTGGCGGGATCATGCTCTACTTCCCGCCGGGCAAATGGCTGGTTGAGCAGGCTGCGTTGGGCGTGCATAAGGTCATGTCTTACAGTGACGCGGGCAGCGCCTTTATCTTTGGCTCCCTGGTAGGGCCAAAAATGGATGTGCTGTTTGATGGCGCCGGGTTTATTTTTGCCTTCCGCGTGCTCCCCGCCATTATTTTTGTGACAGCGCTTATCAGCCTACTGTACTACATCGGCGTGATGGGGCTGCTGATTCGCATTCTGGGCGGGATTTTCCAGAAAGCCCTGAATATCAGTAAGATTGAATCATTTGTTGCGGTCACGACGATTTTCCTCGGGCAGAATGAGATCCCGGCGATCGTGAAGCCGTTTATTGACCGCCTGAATCGCAACGAACTGTTCACTGCTATCTGTAGCGGGATGGCCTCGATTGCGGGTTCGATGATGATTGGCTATGCCGGTATGGGCGTGCCGATTGATTATCTGCTGGCAGCCTCGCTGATGGCGATTCCGGGCGGGATCCTGTTTGCCCGTATTCTGAGTCCGGCAACGGAAGCGTCAAAAGTCACCTTCGAAAACCTCTCTTTCACCGAGACGCCACCAAAAAGCATTATCGAAGCTGCGGCAAGCGGGGCGATGACCGGGCTGAAGATTGCCGCCGGCGTGGCGACGGTGGTCATGGCGTTTGTCGCAATTATCGCGCTGATTAACGGCATTATCGGCGGAATTGGCGGCTGGTTCGGTTATGGTCATGCGACGCTTGAAGGGATCTTTGGCTGGGTGTTAGCTCCGCTTGCGTGGATTATGGGCGTTGACTGGAGTGATGCCACCCTGGCGGGTAGCCTGATTGGGCAGAAGCTGGCTATCAACGAATTTGTCGCTTACCTCAATCTCTCGCCTTACCTGCAGGATGGCGGCACCCTGGATGTGAAAACTATCGCCATCATCTCTTTTGCGCTGTGCGGGTTTGCCAACTTTGGTTCCATTGGCGTGGTGGTTGGGGCGTTCTCTGCCATCTCGCCTCAGCGTGCGCCGGAAATCGCCCAGTTGGGTATGCGTGCGCTGGCGGCAGCTACGCTCTCTAACCTGATGAGTGCGACTATTGCCGGGTTCTTTATTGGACTGGCATAGCGGGTAGCGGGAGTTTGCCGAACGACGGCTGATGCCTTATCCGGCCTGGAGAAACGCTCCCAGGCCGGATAAGTTGTTTTTACTGGTTTGTTTTTAACAGATATAGCGCGTTATCAGCGGAAAGGGTGGGGTTGTTGATACTGACGCTGGCGCGTGACAGGGCCGCACAGGCCATCGCAAAATTCGCGCTTTCGCGAAAATCGCTCCCTTCCAGGAAGCAGTAGATAAGCCCGGCCATAAAACCGTCGTCAGCGCCGAAGCTGTCGACCACCGTATGCGCAGGCGGCGTGAGTAAGAATTGCTCACCGTCTTTCTCGCTACAGAAGACCGACTCATCTTCCAGACAGACAAAAATCTGCTTAATGCCCTGTTGGTGCAGAGCATTCACCGCACTGAGCCGATCGGCGTCGCTGTTGATGGGATGACCCCATAAGATTTCCAGCTCTTTTTGCGTCGGTTTCAGCGTATGGATGCGCGTAAACCAGGTTTTCACCTTTGTCGCCTTGAACTCGGAAACGGTATCAATAAACACTGGAATATCATCAGCCACCGTAAAGACCCATTCGATGGCTTCCGGCGTCAGGTTACAGTCCGCCAGCACCACGCCAGCGTGGCGGATTAAATCCCGCGAGCTGTTTAGTAACTGCGGCGTTAGCTGCTGCAGGATGTGGGTATCGTTAATCGCCAACACCGTCTCTTCCTGCTGGTTGGCGATAGAGAGATAGGTGGAGGTGTTATGCCCGTGCAGGCGAATGCAGCTGGAGATATTGACGCCCGCCTGACGCGTTTGTTCCAGCAGCGTCTCGCCATAAAAATCACTGCCGACAGCGGAAATCAGATGCACATCACGACCCAGCAGTGCGAGGTTATGGGCGATATTGCGCCCAACGCCGCCTGCGGAACAGTGGATACTGCCCGGATTGGACGCGGCCTGCGGGTAGTGGATATCCGCCATACCGCGGATATCCATGTTGATTGCTCCCACCACCACGCAATAGGCCTGCTCGGTGAGGATGTAACCTTTCCCTTTTATCGCCCCTTTACGCATCAGGTCCATGATGTGCGCGGCAACGCGAGAACGGCTGATCTGCAAAATGTCGGCGATTTCGTTTTGCTGAATCAGCGGGTTGCGGCGCAGAATTTTGAGTATCTGTTTTTCCCTGTCGTTCATGATTACGCAACCGCCGTTTCAGTCTGTTGCGCTTTCAGCCAGGCAATCTCTTCTCCCCAGATGTCGGGATTGATGGTTTCCAGCACCAGCGGGATGCCGTCAAAACGGGCGTCCTGCATGATCCAGCGGAACGCGTCGTGACCAATGTTGCCTTCACCCAGGCTGTGATGGCGGTCGACCCGGCTGCCAAAGGTACTCTTGGCATCGTTCAGGTGCATACCGCGCAGATACTGAAAGCCGACGATGCGCTCAAATTCGGCAAAAGTTTTTTCACATTCAGCAGCGGAGCGTAAGTCATAGCCTGCGGCGAAGGCATGGCAGGTGTCGATGCAAACGCCGACGCGCGATTTGTCTTCCACGCCGTCGATGATGGCGGCGAGGTGTTCAAATTTGAATCCGAGATTGCTGCCCTGACCGGCGGTATTTTCAATCACAGCAGTCACGCCTTCGGTCTGGGCGAGGGCGATGTTGATTGACTCGGCAATCTTCGCCAGACACGCGTCTTCCGATATTTGCATCAGGTGGCTGCCCGGGTGAAAGTTAAGCAGGGATAAGCCGAGCTGCTCGCAGCGCTGCATTTCATCGAGAAAAGCTTCGCGGGATTTTTCCAGCGCGTCGCTGACCGGGTGGCCCAGGTTGATCAGATAGCTGTCGTGCGGCAGGATCTGAGCGGATGTGAAGTGATATTTCTCACAGGCGGCTTTAAAGTCATCGATGATTTGCGCGGTGAGAGGGGCGGCGCGCCATTGACGCTGATTTTTGGTAAAGAGCGCAAACGCGGTTGCCTCGATTTCAGCGGCGCGAATGGCGGCATTTGCCAGCCCGCCCGCTGCGCTGACGTGTGCTCCGATGTATTTCATTAAAACTCCTGTTAACCCTATACGCTTTATCCTTACAGGCTGCCTTTGCGTTGGTGGCGTTCACTCACCCCGGTCACGTATTTATGTACGCTCCCGGGGATGAATTCACTTGCCATCTTGATGCAACGTGAGTGGTTTTGCGTATAAACAAACAATCAACAAACAATTCCCAATCATAGCGGGTTAACAGGGTCAGGATGTAGCGAATTATGCAATAACGTGCTGGACCAGGACGTTAATCACGCCACCGCCGACAATCAGCCAGATGAACAGCACCAGCGCCATTAACAGCGGTTTCGCCCCGGCTTTTTTCAGCGCGCTCACGTGAGTTGTCAGCCCCAGTGCCGCCATTGCCATGGCCAGCAGTACCGTATCCAGGGTGACCAGCATGTTCACTACCGCCTGTGGTAACAGGTGGAACGAGTTGAAAATGGCAACCACGATGAACAGAATTGCAAACCACGGAATGGTGATCTTGCTTTTTTCCCCACCGCTGGCCGGTGACAGTTGCTTAACACGTGCGGCCATAAAGATGAGGAACGGAGCCAGCATCATGACGCGCAGCATTTTGGCAATCACCGCCGCGTTTTCCGCATCCGGGTTGATCGCGTGTCCTGCTGCCACAACCTGTGCCACTTCATGCATGGTGGAGCCAATAAAAATACCGTACGTTTCCGGGCTAAACCACTGAGCCAGCAGCGGGTACATCGCCGGGTAGAGGAAAATCGCCATCGTCCCGAAGATCACCACCGTCGCGACGGCGACCGTGACTTTGCTGGCCTCGGCTTTCACTACCGGCTCTGTCGCCAGCACCGCCGCCGCACCGCAAATACTGCTACCTGCGCCGATCAACCAGCTGGTCTGGCGATCCAGCCCAAAGACTTTTTGACCCAGAAAGCAGGCCAGCATAAAGGTGCTGGACAGCGTCAGAATGTCGATCAGAATGCCGCTGACACCCACGTCAGCAATCTGCGCGAAGGTGAGGCGAAAGCCGTAGAGGATAATCCCCAGGCGTAATAAATGTTGCTTGGCAAACAGGACGCCGCCGTCACAGCTTTTCCAGATCTGCGGATAGACGGTATTACCGATCACCATCCCCAACAAAATTGCTAAGGTGAGGGCACTGAACCCGGCCCCTGCCACGGCGGGAATGGATCCGCCCCATAAGGCAACCCCGGTAATTACTGCACTCAGGGCAAGCCCCGGAATAAAATGCCACATTGTTCGACGATGAGTCGTTAAGGTGAGTTCTGTCATTGCCTTCTCCTCTTTTATGGGCAAAAGGTTACGGCGAACTGGCTTAAAAATAAAATTGATTATATATTTATAATTAATCTTTATAAGTGGTAAGCAACCATGCACATCACCCTGCGGCAACTCGAAGTATTCACTGAAGTTTTGAAAAGCGGCTCAACGACGCAGGCGTCGGTGATGCTGTCGCTGTCGCAGTCGGCGGTTAGTGCGGCGCTGACCGATCTGGAAGGCCAGCTGGGTGTTCAGCTTTTTGATCGTGTAGGTAAACGGCTGGTGGTGAATGAACATGGACGCTTGCTTTATCCGCGGGCGCAGGCGTTGCTGGAGCAGGCGGTGGAAATTGAGCAACTGTTCCGCGAAGACAACGGTGCTATCCGTGTGTACGCCAGTAGCACTATCGGTAACTATATTCTTCCGGGGGTGATCGCCCGTTATCGTCGTGATTTCCCCACTCTTCCCCTGGAACTCAGCGTCGGTAACAGTCAGGACGTGATGACGGCGGTGCTTGATTTTCGGGTCGACATTGGGCTTATCGAAGGGCCGTGCCACAATACGGAAATCATCTCGGAGCCGTGGCTGGAAGATGAACTGGTGGTGTTTGCTGCGCCGTCTTCGCCGCTGGCACAGGGGCCGGTGACGCTTGAACAACTCGCCGCTGCCCCCTGGATCCTGCGCGAGCACGGTTCTGGAACGCGGGAAATTGTGGATTATCTGCTGCTGTCGCACTTACCCAAATTTGAAATGGCGATGGAACTGGGAAACTCCGAAGCCATCAAGCACGCCGTGCGTCATGGGCTGGGAATTAGCTGTCTGTCACGGCGGGTAATTGATGAGCAACTCCAGGCGGGAACGCTCAGCGAAGTCGCGGTGCCGCTTCCGCGTCTGGTGCGTACGCTTTGGCGGATCCATCATCGCCAGAAACACCTCTCCAATGCGCTCCAGCGCTTCCTGAGCTATTGCGAATAACGCCTGGGGACCGATGCCTCACCGGTGATGAGTCCTGAAGGCTATAGGTCCACTATTCTCTGCTATTACTTATAATCCGCGGCCGGTCATGAAGGTCTCTTATAACAGCGCATTTGTGCCAGATAGAGAGCGTTTCGTCTGTTACAATCGCGCCTCATTTTTTGGATGGATAGCATTTTCACATGGTTTCCGAAACTAAAACCACAGAAGCGCCCGCGTTACGTCGCGAACTGAAGGCGCGTCACCTGACGATGATCGCCATCGGCGGCTCCATCGGTACCGGCCTTTTTGTTGCGTCTGGTGCCACCATTTCCGCAGCGGGTCCTGGCGGTGCGCTGTTTTCCTATATTCTGATTGGCCTGATGGTGTACTTCCTGATGACCAGTCTTGGCGAGCTGGCGGCGTATATGCCGGTGTCCGGTTCGTTTGCGACCTACGGTCAGAACTACGTTGAAGAAGGCTTTGGCTTCGCGCTGGGCTGGAACTACTGGTACAACTGGGCGGTAACCATCGCCGTTGACCTCGTGGCGGCACAGCTGGTGATGAGCTGGTGGTTCCCCGATACCCCAGGCTGGATCTGGAGTGCGCTGTTCCTTGGTGTGATCTTCCTGCTGAACTACATCTCGGTCAGAGGCTTTGGTGAAGCGGAATACTGGTTCTCACTGATCAAAGTGGCAACCGTGATTATCTTCATCATCGTGGGCGTGATGATGATAGTCGGCATCTTCAAAGGCACTCAGCCGGTGGGCTGGAGCAACTGGACGACGGGCGATGCGCCGTTTGCCGGTGGTTTTGCGGCAATGATTGGCGTGGCGATGATTGTCGGCTTCTCTTTCCAGGGGACGGAGTTGATTGGTATTGCTGCCGGTGAATCTGAAGACCCTGAGAAGAACATCCCGCGCGCGGTGCGTCAGGTGTTCTGGCGAATCCTGCTGTTCTATGTCTTCGCTATTCTGATCATCAGCCTGATCATCCCGTACACCGATCCGAGCCTGCTGCGTAACGATGTGAAAGACATCAGCGTCAGCCCGTTCACGCTGGTCTTCCAGCATGCCGGTCTGCTCTCTGCGGCGGCGGTGATGAACGCGGTTATCCTGACGGCGGTGCTGTCGGCGGGTAACTCCGGGATGTACGCCTCAACCCGTATGCTCTACACCCTGGCCTGCGACGGCAAAGCCCCGCGTATTTTCGCGAAGCTGTCTCGCGGCGGCGTTCCACGTAATGCGCTGTATGCTACGACGGTGATTGCAGGTCTGTGCTTCCTGACCTCGATGTTCGGTAACCAGACGGTTTACCTGTGGCTGCTGAACACGTCCGGGATGACTGGCTTTATCGCCTGGCTGGGGATTGCCATCAGCCACTATCGTTTCCGTCGCGGTTATGTCATGCAGGGCCGCGACCTGAAGGAGCTGCCGTACCGCTCAGGCTTCTTCCCGCTGGGGCCGATCTTCGCGTTTGTCCTGTGTCTTATCATCACGCTGGGCCAGAACTACGAAGCGTTCCTGAAAGACACCATCGACTGGGGCGGCGTAGCGGCAACCTATATCGGTATTCCGCTGTTCCTGATTATCTGGTTCGGCTATAAGCTGACCCGAGGGACTCGCTTTGTTCGTTACAGTGAAATGCACTTCCCGGAACGTGTGAAGAAATAACAGCAACCGCACAAGTGAAACGATAAAAAACCCCGACCATGTCGGGGTTTTTTGTTGGGGGAGACTCAGAAGTTGTACGTCAGACCTACCGTGTAGCGACGACCATCGAGGATAGTGTCGTAGGTATCGTAATCAATCTGTTTATCCAGTGCGTTATAAACCCCAGCCGTCACCAGCAGGTTTTTGTTCGCGTTGTATCGCAGACCGACATCAACCTGCGTATAGGACGGCGTACCCTGCGACATAGAGGTGCGGCTCAGGTATTCGGAGGTTTTACCGCGGAAGTTCAGACGGCTCCAGAAGCCCACGGTTTCCGTTGCCTGCCAGTCCAGCGTGGTATTAAACATATGCTTTGGCATTTTGTTTAATGGCTTGCCCTCGAATTGACCGCTTTTCTGTTCTGACTCGGTATAGGTGTAGTTGGCCGTCCAGTTGAGGTCGCGGGTCATTTTCCAGCCGAACGTCGATTCCACACCGCGCATATTGGCTTTATCAACGTTCACGCGATCGCTGATAAAATCATAGTGCTCGCTGCCAATCGTACAGGCCGGATCGGCGCTGCTGTTACAGCGGCGAACTTCGGTGATCTTGTCTTTGAAATCGGTATTGAACAGGGTGATGCCGGCGTTGAGGTTGTCGCCGTTATCCCACAGCAGCCCCAGTTCTTCGCTCAGGCTCTTTTCCGGCTTCAGATCCGGGTTACCGACGATAATGCCATTCAGACGACCGCCTCCGGTGACCTGACCCCAGTTTGCGGAGGATTGACGCAGGTCTGGCGCACGATAACCTGCGGAGACACCACCTTTTAAGGTCCATTGATCGCTCAGATGCCAGACGCCATAACCGCGCGGTGTCCAGTTGTCGCCGTAGTTTTCGTCTTTATCCATGCGGATGCCGCCGGTCAGGGTGAAGCTGTCGGTCATTGCCCATTCATCTTCCGCAAACAGCGCCCAACTCCAGCGAGTCAGTTTGTCCAGACCATCAGCCGCTTTCAGTTGGTTGCCGGTATCGCGCAGTTTTTCATAACGATACTGACCGCCCAGCGTCAGGGTATGGGCTCCGAGGAAAATCTGGTTCTGGTTATTGAAGATCGTGTTGTACGACTTCATCTCACGACCCGGGTTGTTGGTCTCTTCCTGCTGGATATAGCTGGTGGTGTTGAACTCATCGTAATAGCCGCTGTGCGTTAATGAGTACGTGGTGTGCTCATAGCGGTTTTCACTTTTTGTATTGGGTTTACAGGTTCCGTTACGGCAACTCTCTGCGGCCATTGACTTGCCAGGCGTACTGTCGCGATCCTGCAATTCACGGGCGATATCAAAATCGATGTCATTCTTATCGTCCGGCGTAAAGTTAAGGGTCAGACCGCCGTTACGCAGGCGTTGCTCATTGTAGCCATTGACAATTTGGTCTTCCGCACGGCGAGACAGCAGTCCGGTGACTTTCGCGCCCAACAGGCCGTCGATCAGTGGGCCAGAGGCATAGGCATTGGTCTGGAACAGATCGCCGGAATCGCTGTTTTCCTGGAAGGTGGCATCGCCGTGCAGAGAGCCGGTCCAGCCTTTGGTATTAGAGACTTTTTTGGTGATCACGTTAATCACGCCGCCCATCGCATCGGAGCCATACAGTGATGACATCGGGCCACGGATAACTTCGATTCGCTCAATGGACTCCAGTGGCGGCAACCAGCCCTGCTCGATCCCAGAGTTATCGCTGTTCGGGCGTGTACCGCGAGTGCTAATGCGTTTGCCGTTCACCAGGAACAGCGTGTACTGCGACGCCATCCCGCGGATGCTGATATCACTGCTGCTGCCCCCGCCGGTGACCACCACGCCAGGCACATCTTTCAGCGCATCGGTAACGTCGCGGTAAGCTTTATCTTCAATTTGCTGTTTCGAAATAACCGAAATTGAAGCTGGGGCATTCTGGATTTTCTGCTCAAATCCCGTCGCGGTAACAACAACGGTATCCTGATCGGCAGCATGAACGAACGATGGGAGGCACGCCGCGCTGACTACGACGGCAATAGCCTTAACGTGAGGTATGGTCATTTTGTCATTCCATTAAACGAGTAAAAACCGCGTGTCATGTGAAAGGCCATGACAACTGTATGTGTTTGTCTTTTAAGAACTCTTTGCGGTAAAGAAGCGAGGGGAATTGTACAAAATAATGAATATTTGTAAACAGTAATGATAATTGAAATCATTTGCATTTATCTGATTTGTAAAAGAAATCCTTTTACGTCAATGAGATAGGGGAGCGTAAATGTGAGGAAAAAATGAAGAAATCATGGAGAAGTAACGAAGAAAAAAGGAGGGCACATAGCCCTCCTGCGGCTATTTCATCAAATGCTCTGCATGGAAGCGCAGATGATCCTCAATAAATGAGGCAATAAAGTAATAGCTGTGATCGTAACCGGGCTGAATGCGCAGCGTCATCGGCCAGGCGGTCTGACGTGCGGCTTCTGCAAGAACGGCGGGTTGTAGCTGATCGGCCAGAAACTGATCGCTGTCACCCTGGTCAATCAGCGTCGGGATGGCATCTTCCGGCTGGCTGGCGTACATCAATGCGCAGCTGTCCCATTCCGTCCATGCGGCCTGATCTTCGCCCAGATAGGCGCGAAACGCTTTCTCGCCCCACGGGACGCGGCAAGGATTAACGATTGGCGCGAAAGCGGAAACGCTGGTGTATTTGCCCGGATTTTTCAACGCCATGATCAACGCGCCGTGACCGCCCATTGAGTGTCCACTGATCGCGCAGCGATCGCTGACGTTAAAATGCGCCTGAATCAGCGCCGGGAGTTCATCACGTACGTAGTCATACATGCGGAAATGGGCAGCCCAGGGTTGCTGCGTTGCATTGAGATAAAAACCGGCTCCCTGGCCCAAATCGTAACCCTCATTATTGGCGACCTGTTCGCCACGCGGACTGGTATCCGGCATGACTAATACAATACCCAATTCAGCCGCGATACGCTGCGCGCCGGCTTTAGTGGTAAAGTTTTCATCATTACAGGTTAACCCGGACAACCAGTACAGAACTGGCGGAGAGGTGGTGTCGCGAGGCGGGGGGAGAAAAATGCTGAACGTCATTGCGCAGTTCAGCGTGGTGGAGTCGTGTCGCCAGCGTTGCTGCCAGCCTTCAAAACAGCGGTGCTCTTCGAGCATTTCCATGCGTGGCTCCTTGTTGTGTTGAACCTGAATGTGTTCGCAAACTCCCCATAATACAGATAATTCATGGCACTGTGAGTAACTTTCACTTCCGCATTGCGCAGACATGCTTCATCATCGATACCACGTCGATGTAACCCTTCCCGCTGCCTTTTGCGAAACACGATTTGAAAGGCGACGGCGATTTCAATAATTATCGTTGCGAATACTGGATTATGTGCGCGGCCTCACGCACAATAATCAGGCTGTCTACAGCCTACAAACTTTGCCCCACGTAGGGCAGAGGTGCCACACCTGCAGGAGAAGAATAAATGTCATCACTCAGTAAAGAAGCGGCCCTGGTTCATGAAGCGCTGGTAGCGCGAGGGCTGGAAACGCCGCTGCGCCCACCCGTGCATGAGATGGATAACGAAACGCGCAAACGTCTTATCTCAGGCCATATGACCGAGATCATGCAGTTGTTGAACCTCGATCTGAGCGATGACAGCCTGATGGAAACGCCGCATCGCATCGCCAAAATGTATGTCGATGAGATTTTCTCGGGTCTGGATTACGCCAATTTCCCGAAAATCACCGTCATTGAAAACAAAATGAAGGTTGATGAGATGGTGACGGTACGCGACATCACGCTGACCAGTACCTGTGAGCATCACTTCGTGACCATTGATGGCAAAGCCACCGTGGCCTATATCCCGAAAGATTCAGTGATTGGTCTGTCGAAGATCAACCGCATCGTCCAGTTCTTTGCACAACGTCCGCAGGTACAGGAGCGTTTAACGCAGCAAATCCTGACTGCGCTGCAAACCCTGCTGGGGACCAACAACGTGGCGGTATCGATTGATGCGGTGCATTACTGCGTGAAAGCGCGCGGTATTCGCGATGCCACCAGTGCGACCACCACCACCTCGCTTGGCGGCCTGTTCAAATCGAGCCAGAATACGCGTCAGGAATTTTTGCGCGCTGTACGTCATCACAACTGATTAAGGCAGGGGCTATGGAGCGTAATGTCACGCTGGATTTTGTTCGTGGCGTCGCCATTCTCGGCATCCTGCTGTTGAATATCAGCGCCTTTGGTCTGCCAAAGGCGGCTTACCTTAATCCAGCCTGGTACGGAAATATTACCGCTTCAGATGCCTGGACCTGGGCTATTTTGGATTTGTTCGCCCAGGTAAAATTCCTCACTCTTTTTGCACTGCTGTTTGGCGCGGGTCTGCAAATGCTGCTGCCACGCGGCAAGCGTTGGATCCAGTCCCGTCTGACCCTGCTGGTGCTGCTCGGTTTTATTCATGCTTTGCTGTTCTGGGATGGCGATATTTTACTGGCTTATGGACTGGTGGGGCTGATCTGCTGGCGACTGGTACGCGATGCACCGTCGGTGAAAAGCCTGTTTAACACTGGGGTGTTGCTCTATCTGGTTGGGATTGGGGTCCTGTTGTTGCTTGGTGCGATTTCCGGTAGCGCCTCTAATCGCGCCTGGACGCCGGATGCCTCAGCCTTACTGTATGAAAAATTCTGGAAAGTTAACGGCGGCGTCGACGCTATCAGCAATCGGGTTGAAGGATTATCAAACAGCCTGCTGGCGCTCGGCGCTCAGTACGGCTGGCAACTGGCGGGTATGATGTTGCTCGGGGCAGCACTGATGCGCAGTGGCTGGCTGAAAGGGCAGTTTCGTCTTTCGCATTACCGTCGCAGCGGCTTTTTACTTATCGCCGTGGGCCTGCTGATTAACCTGCCTGCCGTGGTCGCGCAGTGGCAACTGGACTGGAACTATCGCTGGTGTGCCTTCCTGTTACAGGCCCCGCGTGAACTCAGCGCGCCGTTTCAGACGATCGGCTATACCGCGTTGATGTTTGGTTACTGGCCGCAGCTTAGCCGCAGTAAAATTGTTCTCGCGATTGCCTGCGTCGGACGAATGGCGCTGACGAATTACCTGCTGC
This sequence comes from Citrobacter sp. T1.2D-1, assembly GCF_950098555.1. Lineage (NCBI taxonomy): Bacteria > Pseudomonadati > Pseudomonadota > Gammaproteobacteria > Enterobacterales > Enterobacteriaceae > Citrobacter > Citrobacter sp. T1.2D-1. The sequence continues at coordinate 39,953 of NZ_CATNHH010000067.1, read as the reverse complement.
AAACCCTGATTTGCACCACACTGTTTTATCAATTCGGCTTATTTATGAAATATGACCGTCTTGAGCTGCTGCTGTTTGTTTTCCCGGTGTGGCTGGCAAACCTGCTTTTCTCCGTGATTTGGCTGCGATTCCTGCCTCAGGGCCCGGTGGAGTGGCTCTGGCGACAATTAACCCTGCGTGCGTCAGGGATATCATTGCCCCATACATCCAGATAACGATCTGGATCACAATCATTAACAAAATGGATGTAAGCGCTTTCATCGCTGTGACCGCACTCACGTAGTCCTTTCCCCTCCGCTGACAAAATAGCCGCCAGTTATGCAGTGAGTGACTGCAATTCCAGACAGGGTAGTGAATATGATCACCATTCGTGATGTGGCGCGTCAGGCAGGCGTATCCGTGGCAACGGTTTCCCGCGTATTAAACAACAGTGCGCTGGTCAGTCCCGATACGCGCGAGGCGGTAATGAAGGCGGTGACGCTGCTGGGCTATCGGCCAAACGCCAATGCCCAGGCGCTGGCCACGCAGGTCAGTGAAACGATTGGCGTGGTGGTGATGGACGTTTCCGATGCGTTTTTTGGCGCGTTGGTGAAAGCGGTGGATCTGGTCGCCCAGCAGCATCAAAAATATGTGCTGATCGGCAACAGCTATCATGAGGCCGAAAAGGAGCGTCACGCCATTGAGGTGTTGATCCGCCAGCGGTGTAATGCTTTGATCGTTCACTCGAAAGCGTTAAGCGATCGGGAACTGGGCGAGTTTATGGACCAGATCCCCGGTATGGTGCTGATCAACCGTATTGTCCCTGGCTACGCCCATCGCTGCGTCTGCCTTGACAATATCAGCGGCGCGAAAATGGCGACCCGCATGCTATTGAATAACGGTCATCAGCGCATTGGCTATCTGGCCTCCAGTCACCGCATTGAAGATGACGTCATGCGCCGGGAAGGGTGGAGCAGCGCGCTCAAAGAGCAGGGCATTGTCCCGCCGGAAAGTTGGATCGGCACCGGTTCGCCGGACATGCAGGGCGGTGAGGCGGCGATGGTGGAGTTGTTGGGGCGCAACCTGCAGTTAACCGCCGTGTTCGCCTATAACGACAATATGGCTGCCGGGGCGCTGACGGCGCTGAAGGACAACGGCATTTCCATCCCCTTACACCTTTCAATCATCGGTTTTGACGATATTCCCATCGCCCGCTACACCGATCCCCAACTGACAACGGTGCGCTATCCCATTGCTTCTATGGCAAAACTGGCAACAGAACTTGCCTTGCAGGGCGCGGCTGGAACGCTGGATTTATCCGCGACACACTGCTTTATGCCGACCCTCGTGCGGCGTCATTCGGTCGCCGTGCGACAGAATGCGGCGGCGATCACTAACTTATGATTTCGCCAGATGTAACCGCTTTCAATATGTGAGTAAATTCACAGTATCTTAACATTGTCGTCGCTATGATGGCACCGCTTGTCGCACTGTAACTACGATGTAACTGTGAGTAATCACTTTTACCGAGGTAAAGTCGCTTTAAGCGAAATTAAAGCCTATTTCTGGAGCGTTACCGGGCAAGGAAGAGAGATTTTTTTAAAATGAGCTTCGGCGTTTACATAACACTTCATTAACGTTTTGTCCCGCCGGGCATTTATCTTACGTACTACCCTGCATAATAAAACCGGAGTTACCATGAATAAGAAGGTGTTAACCCTTTCTGCCGTTATGGCAAGCATGTTATTCGGCGCGGCTGCGCATGCTGCTGATACTCGCATCGGTGTGACAATCTACAAATATGACGATAACTTTATGTCCGTGGTGCGTAAGGCTATCGAAGCAGACGCGAAAGCGGCTCCAGATGTTCAGTTGCTGATGAACGACTCACAGAACGACCAGTCGAAACAGAACGATCAGATTGACGTGCTGTTGGCAAAAGGCGTGAAAGCGCTGGCCATCAACCTGGTTGACCCGGCGGCGGCGGGTACGGTTATCGAGAAAGCGCGCGGTCAAAATGTGCCAGTAGTCTTCTTCAACAAAGAACCTTCGCGTAAAGCCCTGGACAGCTATGACAAGGCTTACTACGTCGGTACTGACTCCAAAGAATCCGGTATTATCCAGGGCGATCTGATCGCTAAACACTGGGCGGCAAACCAGGGCTGGGATCTGAACAAAGACGGTCAGATTCAGTTTGTGCTGCTGAAAGGCGAACCGGGTCATCCGGATGCTGAAGCGCGTACCACTTACGTTATCAAAGAGCTGAACGACAAAGGCATCAAAACCGAGCAGCTGCAGTTAGATACCGCGATGTGGGACACCGCAATGGCGAAAGACAAAATGGACGCGTGGCTCTCCGGTCCGAACGCGAACAAAATTGAAGTGGTTATCGCCAACAACGATGCGATGGCAATGGGTGCTGTTGAAGCGCTGAAAGCGCACAACAAAACCAGCGTACCGGTATTTGGCGTCGATGCACTGCCAGAAGCGCTGGCGCTGGTGAAGTCCGGTGCGCTGGCCGGTACCGTGCTGAACGATGCGAACAACCAGGCAAAAGCGACCTTTGATCTGGCGAAAAACCTCGCAGACGGCAAAGGTGCAGCTGACGGCACTGAGTGGAAAATCGACAATAAAATCGTCCGCGTTCCTTACGTAGGCGTTGATAAAGATAACCTGGCCGAGTTCACCAAGAAGTAAGTTTGTTGGGCGCGATGATTATCGCGCCCTTTCATCACGCACTCTGCGAGGCCAACAAGGTATAATTATGGTCAGCACAATTACTCAGCCGTCAGGCGAATTCTTGTTGGAAATGAGCGGCATCAACAAGTCTTTTCCCGGCGTTAAGGCACTTGATAATGTTAATTTAAAAGTCCGCCCGCATTCGATTCATGCATTAATGGGAGAGAATGGTGCTGGAAAGTCGACACTATTAAAATGTCTTTTTGGGATCTATCAAAAAGATTCTGGCAGCATATTATTTCAGGGTAAAGAAATCGATTTTCATTCAGCCAAAGAAGCGCTGGAGAATGGTATTTCAATGGTACACCAGGAGTTAAACCTGGTATTACAGCGTTCTGTAATGGACAACATGTGGCTGGGGCGTTATCCCACCAAAGGCATGTTTGTCGATCAGGAAAAAATGTACCGTGATACCAAAGCTATTTTTGATGAGCTGGATATTGATATCGATCCGCGCGCGCGCGTCGGGACATTGTCCGTGTCGCAAATGCAGATGATCGAAATTGCCAAAGCGTTTTCGTATAACGCGAAAATTGTGATTATGGATGAACCGACCTCCTCGTTAACGGAAAAAGAGGTCAACCATCTGTTCACGATTATTCGTAAGCTGAAAGAGCGTGGCTGCGGTATTGTGTATATCTCCCACAAAATGGAAGAAATTTTCCAGTTGTGCGATGAGATTACCGTTCTGCGTGACGGACAGTGGATTGCGACGCAACCGCTGGAAGGGCTGGATATGGACAAGATCATCGCCATGATGGTCGGTCGTTCTCTGAACCAGCGATTCCCGGATAAAGTCAACGAGCCGGGGGAAGTTATTCTGGAAGTGCGTAACCTGACCTCGCTGCGCCAGCCATCTATCCGTGATATCTCTTTTGATTTGCATAAAGGCGAGATCCTCGGCATCGCAGGACTGGTCGGCGCCAGGCGCACTGACATCGTTGAAACGCTGTTTGGTATCCGTGAGAAATCATCGGGCACCATTACGCTACACGGCAAAAAGATTAATAACCATAGTGCGAATGAAGCCATTAACCACGGTTTCGCGCTGGTCACAGAAGAGCGTCGTTCCACGGGGATTTATGCTTATCTGGACATCGGTTTCAACTCCTTAATTTCCAATATTCAGAATTACAAAAATAAAGTCGGTCTGTTAGATAACTCGCGAATGAAAAGCGATACTCAATGGGTTATTGACTCCATGCGGGTAAAAACGCCAGGTCACAAGACGCAAATTGGTTCGCTTTCGGGTGGTAACCAGCAGAAGGTGGTTATTGGTCGCTGGCTGCTGACGCAACCGGAAATTTTAATGCTCGACGAACCCACCCGTGGGATCGACGTCGGTGCGAAGTTTGAAATTTATCAGTTAATTGCGGAACTGGCGAAAAAAGGTAAGGGGATCATTATTATCTCCTCCGAAATGCCGGAATTGTTAGGGATAACAGATCGTATTCTGGTCATGAGCAACGGCCTCGTTTCTGGAATTGTTGATACAAAAACGACAACGCAAAACGAAATTCTGCGTCTTGCGTCTTTGCACCTTTAAGATTAGGGGCTCCTCATGAGTGCGTTAAATAAGAAAAGTTTTCTTACTTATCTGAAAGAGGGCGGTATTTACGTCGTTCTTTTAGTCTTGCTGGCCATTATTATTTTCCAGGATCCCACGTTCTTAAGTCTGCTTAACTTAAGTAATATTCTGACCCAGTCTTCCGTGCGTATTATTATTGCGCTGGGGGTTGCGGGTCTGATTGTCACCCAGGGGACAGACCTGTCCGCAGGTCGTCAGGTTGGGCTGGCGGCGGTGGTGGCGGCAACGCTGCTGCAGTCAATGGATAACGTCAATAAAGTGTTCCCGGAAATGGCAACCATGCCGATTGCGCTGGTTATCCTGATTGTCTGCGTTATTGGCGCGATCATCGGTCTGGTGAACGGAATTATCATCGCTTATCTGAACGTGACGCCGTTTATTACCACGCTCGGCACGATGATTATCGTCTACGGGATTAACTCCCTGTATTACGACTTCGTGGGGGCCTCACCGATTTCGGGCTTTGATAGCGGCTTCTCGACCTTTGCGCAGGGCTTTATCGCACTGGGTAGCTTCCGGCTTTCGTATATCACGTTCTATGCGCTGATCGCCGTCGCATTTGTCTGGGTACTGTGGAATAAAACCCGCTTTGGTAAAAACATTTTCGCCATCGGCGGTAACCCGGAAGCGGCGAAAGTGTCGGGTGTGAACGTGGCGCTGAACCTGCTGATGATCTATGCGCTGTCCGGTGTGTTCTATGCCTTCGGCGGCCTGCTGGAAGCGGGGCGTATCGGTTCGGCGACCAACAACCTGGGCTTCATGTACGAACTGGATGCGATCGCGGCCTGCGTGGTCGGCGGCGTGTCGTTTAGCGGCGGGGTGGGTACCGTGTTCGGTGTGGTGACCGGTGTGATTATCTTTACCGTCATTAACTACGGCCTGACCTACATCGGCGTTAACCCGTACTGGCAGTACATCATCAAGGGCGGCATTATCATCTTCGCGGTTGCGCTGGATTCACTGAAATACGCGCGTAAGAAGTAACCCTTCCATGCAGAATCAAACCGGTGCAGACGAGCTTTGCGCCGGTTTTTTATTTGATAAAAACCAGCCAGATACCCACAAGCAGCGCGCCAACCGAAAGGCCAAAGTAGACGCCAATATAGCTCCAGTAAGCGGCAGGTTCTGCGGAACGCTGAATTAGGCGCGGTGTCTGCGAGCCCTTGACCGTTTTCTCGACGACGCCGGAGCGTAACCCTTTAATTCCTTCCCGCAGGGTCCAGGCGACAATCATCAGCACGCCAATCACGATAAAAAGCGTTTTATCTTCCATGTCTATTTTCCTTGTTTCTTTTGCAGTTCAAGCAATTGCTCTGGCGTCACGGCCGGATACCCCTGGGCATCGTCAGGAACCTGATGCAGGGTGGGGATCGGCACTAACGGGCCGAGGAACCGGGGTTCACGTTTAAACAGATACAGATCGGCAAGCGCCCCAAAGCGTGCGCCAAACTCGCGAACCCGAACCGTCAGCATATCTTTTGGTGAAGGTACGGCGTAGCACTGCGCCTGTATGCCCATATGCAGGGCGATAAACAGCGCGCGCTCGCAGTGGAAGCGCTGGGTAATGATGATGAAGTCATTGGTGTCGAAGACTTTACGGGTGCGAACAATCGAATCGAGCGTGCGAAATCCGGCGTAATCTAACACGATATCGGTAGGATCGACGCCAGCGGCAATCAGGTCTTTGCGCATGGTCATCGGTTCGTTGTAGCTTTGCAGCGAGTTGTCACCGCTAAGCAGCAGGTAGTTAACTTTGCCGCTGTTGTAGGCGTTGAGCGCGCCCTGAATACGATAGCGGTAATACTGGTTAATAACCCCGGTACGATAATATTTTGCCGTACCAAGTACCACGCCGACCTGGCGGTAGGGAAGGTCCTGAAGCTCATCGTAAATATAGGGGGCGGTTTTCCAGCTCATCCAGCGGTCAAGGCCCAGCACGACCAACAGCAGCAAGCCGATCAGGACCAACAGGCTGTAGAGTACGCGCTTTAGCATGAAGAAAACTCTGTCACTGGATGAAATTTCAATCAGGCTACTGTACCCGCTGTCGAAGCGCAAGAAACAGTAGTCTGATTGGGGGGATTTTCAGCAATACGCAGTCATGCCGAATAAAACCAGTGCAGGCCTGATAAGCGTAGCGCTATCAGGCGATTAGGCCGGATGGCGGTGAAAGCACCTTTTCCGGCCCAGGGGCTGAGGCCATCGGGCAATTAACCCAGTAGCACGCGATCGATGTGATGGCATCCCAGCGCTTTCAGCGTAGCGGCGGTGGCATCCCACTGGATCAGCGGCGCGTCGGCTTTTTCCGCCAGAACCGCACGTTGAATATCGGCATAACCGTAGCCGTTCAGATTCAGCAGAATCAGCGCCCCCTGCAACGGTGGCAGCGTCGGGTTAAACGCGGCATTCTCTCCATAGCTTCCGCTAAAGATGCGTCCGTCTTTGCACTCCAGCGCCACACCGCTCGGTGACTGGCTGTACGGCATATGACTGTGGCTGGCGGCGGCAATGGCCGCTTGCGTCAGTGCATCGCCCTGAGGGGCAAAACCGTGATCCTGTTCGTCCATCAGCAGCGTCTTGATGTCGAGATCTTTGGGCCCAAACGCGTCTGGCAAATAGTCGCGCAACGTATGCGGTTCGCGACCGGGCAGATGAATGCGCAGATCCAGTCCGCTGTTCAACTCGTTCATAAACTGACGGCAGTGGCCACACGGAGTGTAGTTAACGGTGATCGCCGCGAGGCCTTTCTCGCCGCGCAGCCAGGCGTGGCTGATGGCGCTTTGTTCAGCATGAACCGTTTGCTGCATGGTCGCGCCGAGGAATTCCATGTTGGCGCCGAAGTACCATGTTCCGCTCACGCCGCGTGCAATCGCGCCGACGTTGAAGTTCGACAACGGCGTACAGGCGCAGGCCGCCGCCAGCGGCAGCAGCGCGAATGCCAGCGCGTCTTCGTCCAGTCCCGTTGCGCTTTTAAGCATTGAAACCTGCTCAGCCGTCAGCGAAGCGGGGAAATGCGTATCCGCCAGGATGGGTGCCAGCGCTGATTGCAGATTGTCTGCAAGTTGGCTAAAGGCAGTGTGAAAACGTGGGTGCATGACGTTGCCTCATAACAATGTATTGGGATCGTAGTGTACGGGCCTGTTACGGCTATATGTGTGATCTAAATCTCATTGTGTATGCAACTTATGAAACTTAAATTAAAAATGCGCGACGTATCGCAAATTTTAGCCCACAACCGCGAGAATAATCGGAAACAGGAATGGGGCGATCAGTGAGGTAATAATCCCGCAAATCACCAGCGCCAGCGAACTGAATGCGCCTTCCTGATAATCCAGCTCCGCGCAGCGGGCGGTGCCGAGGGCGTGAGACGCAGTGCCCATCGCCAGTCCACGCGCGGCTTTGGTTTTAATGCGCATGGCGTTTAACAGCGTATGACCAAAGACGGCGCCGAGAATACCGACGAAAATCACGCACACCGCACTGACCGCCGGGATGCCGCCGATGCTGCCGCCGACGGCCATCGCAATCGGCGTGGTGACGGATTTCGGTAAGACAGAGGCGGCGATTTCAGGCGTTGCGCCCATCAGCAGCGCCACCGAGGTACCGGTCACCATGGCCACAATACTGCCGACAAAGCAGATAGTAATAATCGACTTCCAGCGGGCACGGATCTGATGCAGTTGTTCGTACAGTGGGTAGGCCAGCGCCACCACCGCCGGTTGCAGCAGATCGTTTAATACCTCGCTACCTTTAAAATAGCTGTCGTAGGAAATACCGGTCAGCAGGAGGAACGGGATAATCACCACCATTGCCACCAGCAGCGGATTCAGTAAAGGAAATTTGAAACGTGCAGCCAGTTTGCGCGCGCCGAAAAAAACCGCCAGCGTCAGCGGTAAAGACCACCAGATTGACGATATCATTCTTTAGACCCTTTCTGACCAACCACTTTGCGTTCACCGTGGACCAGGTGCGAACTCCAGCTCACCACCAGAAAAACCACCAGCGTACTGATTGCGCACGACACCACCACCGGACCAAACTGCGCGCGCAGCAGATCGAAGTACTGCATTACGCCGACGCCAATCGGCACAAACAGCAGCGCCATATAGCGAATCAACACATAGCAGCCGGGGTTGACCCATTTCGCCGGAATGATTTGCAACGCCAGCAGCACAAACAGGATCAGCATCCCGATGATGCTGCCTGAAATGGCGACGGGCAGCAGGGACGCAATAAAAATGCCTGCATACAGACAGGCATATATCAGCACGAAAGCGCGTAAGTATTGCCAGATGATATTCAGTGTCTTGCTCATGTTGTAATTCCTTGAAGCGACGGATTCATCATACAATTAAACTTTAAAACGTGCTATCGATCACATCATGAATTCTTAGCATACTGAAGATAGACAGCGGGAACATTGGGCAATGTCCCCAATACGTGACGCTAAACTTGTGCCAGCAGTTGTAAGAAACGACTCAGCGCGCTGGACGGCGTCTCATTATTGCGCCAGAACACACCCACGCTGCCCTTTTGTTCAATTTTCGGCAGGTTCAGGATCACCAGTTGCCCCTGACTGGCATAGCGTTGCGCCAGCCGTAAAGAAAGGATAGAGATCATATCGCTGCTTTGCAGCAGGTTGGTACTGACGTTCATTGATGCCGATTCGATGGTGTTTTCCGGCAGCATCACCCCGTTATCGACCAGCGCGTTATCAATACTCAGGCGGATGGGCGTTCCCGTCGGCCAGACAATCCAGCGCCAGTGCGCGAGATCGGCCCAGCTCAAGGTATCAAACTTCGCCAGAGGATGGTGGGGACGAGCGACAAAGCAGACTGGTTCGGTATACAGCACCTGATAATTGAGCGGAAGTTGCAGCGCTCGCCCACCGACGCGACCCACTACCACATCCACGGAACCGGCAAGCAGGTCGTGCAGCAGCGGCGTCATGACCTTTTCTTCAATGTTAAGATGCAGCGTCGGCATCTCAACGAGCAGATTGAGGATCGCCTGCGACACACAATCGGTCGCCACCGGCGAGCAGCCAATCTTCAGGCTCCCTACCAGCCCGCCTTCTTTAAAGCGTGCCATTTCATACTGTGAACGTTCCATGTCATTGATTAAACGCTGGGCGTGTTGCAGCAGCAACTTGCCGCCTTCCGAGGGGCGCAGACCTTTACTGTGACGTTCAAAGAGCGTGATCCCCATCTCATCTTCGAGCTGTGACAGCCATTTCGACAGCGCGGGCTGGGTGATATTCATCATCCGCGCGACGTGCGTGAGATTCCCTTGTTCGCCCAGCGCCACCAGCATTTGCAGATGGTGCAGCTTCAGTTTTTGCGCCCAGTTTGCCATCAGCGATAACCTCCAGGTTATGTCTCTGCATGAAATGCCATTGTACATTTTATCGCCCAGTCTACAAACTCGTAACATACCAAAAACAAAACAACATCTGTCCCTACCTGCACCGAGGCATTCACTATGACTCAACGACGTGAACTACAAGCTCTGATCGATGCTGCTCCTGTCAGCAAGACACAGTGGCGGGTGATCATCTGCTGCTTTCTGGTGGTCATGCTTGATGGTTTTGATACTGCGGCCATTGGCTTTATCGCACCCGATATTCGTACCCACTGGCAGTTAACTGCCGGAGACCTGGCCCCGCTGTTTGGCGCGGGTCTGTTAGGACTTACCGCTGGCGCCTTACTTTGCGGACCGCTGTCCGACCGTTTCGGTCGCAAACGGGTGATTGAGCTCTGCGTGGCGCTGTTTGGCGCGCTGAGCCTGATTTCCGCCTTTTCGCCAGATCTGCAAACGCTGGTCATCCTGCGCTTTCTGACCGGTCTGGGCCTGGGCGGCGCCATGCCAAACACCATCACAATGACCTCTGAATACCTGCCTGCCCGTCGCCGTGGTGCGCTGGTTACCCTGATGTTCTGCGGCTTTACGCTCGGTTCCGCAATGGGCGGGATTGTCAGCGCGCAACTGGTGCCGGCCATCGGTTGGCACGGAATTCTGGTACTCGGTGGCGTGTTACCGCTGATGCTGTTCTTCGTACTGCTCGCGGTCCTGCCGGAATCTCCGCGTTGGCAGGTACGCCGTCAGCTACCGCAGGCAACCATCGCCAGAACGGTCAGCGCGATCACCGGCGAACGTTACGACAATACGCAGTTTTACCTCCAGGAGGCTGCGGCGATTGCCAAAGGCAGCATTCGCCAGCTGTTTGTTGGCCGTCAGTTGCCCATTACCCTGATGTTATGGGTGGTGTTCTTCATGAGTCTGTTAATCATCTATCTGCTGTCGAGCTGGATGCCAACGCTGTTAAACCATCGAGGGATTGACCTGCAACAGGCTTCCTGGGTGACGGCGGCGTTTCAGGTTGGCGGTACGCTCGGCGCGCTGGCCCTGGGCGTGCTGATGGATAAACACAATCCGTTCCGGGTGCTGGCCGTGAGTTACGCGCTGGGGGCGGCATGCATCGTCATGATTGGTCTGAGCGAAAACGGTTTATGGCTGATGGCGCTGGCGATCTTCGGTACCGGGGTGGGTATCAGCGGATCGCAGGTGGGCCTCAACGCCCTAACCGCCACGCTCTATCCCACACAGAGTCGGGCGACGGGCGTGAGCTGGTCCAACGCGGTGGGGCGCTGCGGCGCGATTGTCGGGTCGCTTTCCGGTGGCGTGATGATGGCGATGAATTTCTCTTTCGATACTTTGTTTTTCATTATCGCTGTTCCAGCGGTCATCAGCGCGGTGATGTTAGCCGTACTGACAGTCGTCGTCCGCCAGTCAGCCTCTGTCCCGGATAGCTTGCCGCACGCAAGCGTCGTGAACGAATAAGGAGAATCCCTATGTCAGAACAAAATCAGGATGTTAAAAACAGCCGTCAGCAGTTTTATCAGCATATTTCGGGGCAGAACCTGACCCCGCTGTGGGAATCACTGCATCATCTGGTTCCGCAAACGCCGAATCCAACCTGTGCGCCAGCATACTGGAACTACCAGGAGATTCGCCCGCTGCTGCTGGAAAGCGGCAACCTGATTGGCGCGAAAGAGGCGATTCGTCGCGTGCTGGTACTGGAAAACCCGATGTTACGCGGGCAGTCCTCCATCACGTCAACGCTCTACGCGGGGTTGCAGTTGATCATGCCGGGTGAAGTTGCACCCAGCCATCGTCATAACCAGTCGGCGTTACGCTTTATTGTCGAAGGGAAAGGCGCGTTCACTGCCGTGGACGGCGAGCGCACCCAGATGCACACCGGCGACTTTATTCTGACCCCGCAGTGGCAATGGCACGATCACGGTAACCCTGGCGACGAACCGGTGGTCTGGCTGGACGGTCTGGATCTGCCGTTGGTCAACCTTTTGGGCTGTGGCTTTGCCGAAGATTACCCGGAAGATCAGCAGCCGGTCTCGCGCAAAGAGGGTGACTACCTGCCGCGCTATGCCGCCAACATGCTGCCGCTGCGCCATCAGAAAGGCAACTCATCGCCGATTTTCAACTACCGCTATGACCGCAGTCGCGACGCGCTGCATGACCTGACGCGTCTGGGCGATGCCGACGAGTGGGATGGCTACAAGATGCGCTATGTCAACCCGGTAACCGGCGGCTACCCGATGCCATCGATGGGCACGTTCCTGCAACTGTTGCCAAAAGGCTTTACCTCGCGGGTGGCGCGTACCACTGACAGCACCATTTACCACGTCGTTGAAGGGGCGGGCGAGGTCACCGTCGGCAACGAGACCTTCCATTTTTCAGCCAAAGATATTTTTGTGGTTCCGACCTGGCACGGCGTGTCGTTCAAAACCACCGATGAGACCGTTTTATTCAGCTTTTCGGACAGACCGGTACAGGAAGCCCTCGGGCTGTTCCGCGAAGCCCGCTATTAATTTGGGAGAGAGCCATGACTCAGTATGTATTTGCCCCACAGGCCCCCGTGACCGTACCGGTTGTCGGCAGCGATGCGCAGTTCCCCGTCCGTCGCGTGTACTGCGTGGGACGCAACTATGCCGCCCATGCCCGCGAAATGGGTTTCGACCCTGACCGTGAACCGCCGTTCTTCTTCTGTAAGCCTGCCGATGCGGTTGTGCCGGTTGCTGCAGGTGAAACGTTAGCGCTGCCGTATCCGGCGCAAACGGACAACTATCACTATGAAATTGAGCTGGTGGTTGCCATCGGCAAAAAGGGCAGCGATATCCCGTTAGAAAAAGCCCATGAATATATCTGGGGGTATGCCACCGGGCTGGATATGACCCGTCGCGATCGCCAGATGGAGATGCGTCAGATGGGGCGTCCGTGGGAAATCGGCAAAGCGTTCGATCTCTCTGCGCCCATCGCGCCGCTGCATAAAGTGGATGAGATTGCGGATATCACTTCCGCGCCCATCTGGTTGCAGGTGAACGGCGACGATCACCAGCGTAGCGACATTCGCCATCTGATCTGGTCGGTGAATGAAACGATCAGCTATCTGTCCGGTTTCTTCGAATTGCAACCGGGCGACCTGATCTTCACCGGTACGCCAGAAGGCGTCGGCGCCGTGGTGAAAGGGGATGTGATCACCGGTGGCGTGGGCGGGTTGACGCCTGTCGCTGTGAAGATTGTCTGAGGTGATGTATGAAGCTGTACAGTTTTTTTAACAGTTCGGCGTCATACCGCGTACGTATCGCGCTGGCATTAAAGGGCATCGACTACCAGACGGTGGGCGTCAATATTCGTATCGGTCAACAAAACGAACTGGCCTACCGGCGGATGAATCCGGTGGGGCTGGTGCCGACGCTGGTGACCGATGACGGCGAAGCGCTCGGTCAGTCGCTGGCCATCATCGACTGGCTGGACCGGCATTTTCCACAGTCGCGCTTGCTGCCCGTCAGCGATCCGGCGCGCACGCAGGTGCTGGAAATCGTCTATGCCATCGCTTGCGACATTCACCCGGTGAACAACCTGCGGGTGCTGCGCTATCTGAGCGAGGAACTGAAGGTCAGTGAAGAAGACAAAAAACGCTGGTACGCGCACTGGATCCAGCAGGGGTTAAGCGCCGTCGAACAGCTGTTGCGTCAGAGCCAGTCGCAGAACTACTGCGTGGGCAATGCGCCAACGCTTGCCGACTGCTGCCTGGTCCCACAATGGGCGAATGCGTTAAGAATGGGGTGCGATCTGAGCGGTTATCCGCGCTGCAAAGCCGTGTATGACGCCTGTACACAGCTATCGGCGTTCATCGCCGCAGCCCCCGAAAATCAACAAGATAAAATCTCAGCCTGAGAAGGAGAATGACAATGGCTAAAGTGATGAGAGCAATTATTGTCGGCGGCGGAATTGGCGGAGCAGCCACCGCGCTTTCGCTGGCACGTCAGGGTATCAAGGTGATGCTGCTGGAAAAAGCCCATGAAATTGGCGAAATTGGCGCGGGCATTCAGCTCGGTCCAAACGCCTTCTCAGCGCTGGACAGTCTCGGCGTCGGCGAAGTGGCGCGTTCACGCGCGGTGTTTACCGATCACATCACCATGATGGACGCTGTGAACGCGGAAGAAGTGGTGCGCATCGAAACCGGACAGGACTTTCGCGACCACTTTGGCGGTCCGTATGCGGTTATCCACCGGGTTGATATCCACGCTTCCGTCTGGGAATCGGTTCTGACCCATCCGAATGTTGAGTACCGGACCTCGACCAACGTGGTCGATATTCGCCAGACGGCAGACGACGTGACGGTATTTGATGAGCAGGGTAACAGTTGGACCGCCGATATTCTGGTTGGCTGTGACGGCGTGAAGTCGGTAGTGCGTCAGAGTCTGCTGGGCGATTCGCCGCGCGTGACCGGGCACGTGGTCTACCGCGCGGTTATTGACTGTGCGGATATGCCGGAAGACCTGCGCATTAACGCGCCGGTACTCTGGGCCGGGCCGCACTGCCACCTTGTGCACTATCCGCTGCGTGGCGGCAAGCAGTACAACCTGGTCGTGACCTTCCACAGTCGTCACCAGGAGGAGTGGGGCGTTAAAGACGGCAGCAAGGAAGAGGTGCTGTCGTATTTCGCCGGGATCCATCCGCGCCCCCGGCAGATGCTGGATAAACCCACAACCTGGCGTCGCTGGTCAACTGCCGATCGCGAACCGGTAGAAAAATGGGGTACTGAGCGCATCACGCTGGTTGGCGATGCGGCGCACCCGGTGGCGCAGTACATGGCGCAGGGGGCCTGTATGGCGCTGGAAGATGCCGTCACGCTGGGCAAAGCGCTGGCGCAATGCGACGGCGATGCGGCAAAAGCCTTCGCGCTGTATGAGTCGGTGCGCATTCCGCGCACGGCGCGCATCGTCTGGTCTACCCGCGAAATGGGACGCGTGTATCATGCGGCGGGCGTGGAGCGCCAGGTGCGTAATCTGTTGTGGAAAGGCAAATCGCAGGCGGAGTTTTATCGCGGCATGGAATGGCTGTACGGCTGGAAAGAAGATAACTGTCTTCTGCCGCGCTGAGAATAAGGGCCTTTGCCGGGGGGCGATTCGCTTGCCCGGCCTACCGCCATGATGGGGTGCCGGCGGGATAAGGCGCTTTGTACCGCCACCCTTGCAAAAGGTTTTGCTCATCCCGGATAGGCGCTATGATAGCGCCTCTTTTTTTTGCGGATGACGATATGCGTGTTTTACTGGCGCCGATGGAAGGTGTGCTCGATTCACTGGTGCGCGAACTTCTGACGGAAGTGAATGATTATGATCTCTGCATCACCGAGTTTGTACGCGTGGTGGATCAACTCCTGCCGGTAAAGGTCTTTCATCGTCTCTGCCCCGAGCTGCTCAACGGCAGTCGGACGCCTTCCGGCACCTTAGTGCGCGTGCAACTGTTGGGGCAGTACCCGCAGTGGCTGGCGGAAAATGCGGCTCGCGCTGTGGAACTCGGCTCTTACGGCGTTGATCTCAACTGCGGCTGTCCGTCTAAAATGGTGAACGGCAGCGGCGGTGGCGCAACGTTACTGAAGGATCCTGAACTCATCTACCAGGGCGCGAAAGCGATGCGTGAAGCCGTGCCTGCGCATCTGCCGGTGACGGTGAAAGTGCGTCTGGGCTGGGACAGCGGCGACAAGAAGTTTGAGATTGCGGATGCCGTCCAGCAGGCCGGGGCAAGCGAGCTGGTCGTGCACGGGCGCACTAAAGAGCAGGGCTATAAGGCGGAGCATATCAACTGGCAGGCGATTGGTGAAATCCGCGAGCGTCTGTCGATTCCGGTGATTGCCAACGGTGAAATCTGGGACTGGCAGAGCGCGCAGGCGTGTCTGGCTGTCAGCGGCTGTGATGCGGTTATGATTGGTCGCGGGGCATTAAACATTCCTAACCTTAGCCGGGTGGTGAAGTACAACGAGCCGCGAATGCCGTGGCCGCAGGTGGTTGCGCTGCTGAAAAAATATACCCGTCTGGAAAAACAGGGCGACACCGGGTTGTATCACGTCGCGCGCATTAAACAGTGGCTGGGTTATTTGCGTAAGGAATACCGTGAGGCCACGGACGTCTTTCAGGATATTCGCGCGTTAAATAATTCAGCGGATATTGCCCGCGCGATTCAGTCGATTGAAATTTAGTATTTTTGGCGTGTTTATATTCTTCTGGAATATATTTTTCCAGTTGTGACTTTTCATTGCCGAAGATGTTATGCCACGCGTAACTAAAAAACAGGTCACCACAACGGGTAAGCTCCGCGCACCTTTTCTTATCAGAACCTCTTCATGACTCGTAATTCTTTTCACGCGCTGAACGCGTGCTTTCCGCTGGCTATTTTGCTTGCGGGATGCGCCCCCATGCATGACACCCAAAAGACGCTGGTTCAGCAACCTCCCGCCTCTCACGTGGATTCCGCGCTGCCGTCGGCGCTGAATAACGGATGGCCTGGAAGCCAGTGGTGGCAGGATTATCATGACGCACAGTTGAACGAATTAGTGAAGAATGCGCTTGCCAGTTCCCCGGATATGCAGGTGGCGGAGCAACGGATCGCGCTGGCCGAAGCGCAGGCTAAAGCGGTTGAAGCCCAGGATGGGCCGCAGGTTGATTTCTCGGCGGAGGCTGAACGGCAGAAAATGTCGGGAGAAGGGGTCATGGGGCCGTTTGCGGTCACCGATCCGGCAGCGGGTACGACCGGGCCCTGGTACACCAACGGATCGTTCGGCTTAACCGCCGGTTGGGATCTCGATTTGTGGGGTAAGAACCGCGCGGAAGTGACGGCGCGAATCGGGGCGGTGAAAGCGCGGGAAGCCGAGCGTGAACAGACGCGCCAGCTGTTAGCCAGCGGCGTTACGCGGCTTTACTGGGAATGGCAGACCGAGGCGGCGCTCAGCAAACTGCTGACGCAAATTGAACAGGAACAGCGCAACATCATTGATACCGATCGCCAGTTGTATCAGAACGGCATCACCTCCTCGGTGGAAGGCGTGGAAACGGATATTGATGACAGCAAAACCCAGCAGCAGTTGAATGATATCGCCGGGAAGATGAAAGTGATTGAGGCGCGTCTGAGCGCGCTGACCAACACGCAGTCGACGTCGCTGAAACTGCACGAAGTGAGTCTGCCGCAGGTGGAGAGTCAGCTTCCAGCGCAACTGGGTTACGCCCTGCTGGCGCGCAGAGCGGATTTGCAGGCAGCGCACTGGGTGATCGAGTCATCCATGAGCAGCGTGGAGGCGGCGAAAGCGGCGTTCTATCCCGATATCAATCTGATGGCGTTTTTACAACAGGATGCGCTGCATCTGAGCGATCTGTTCCGCAGTTCTGCGCAACAGATGGGCGTGACCGCAGGCCTGACGCTGCCTGTTTTCGACAGCGGCAGACTGAATGCCAGTCTGGATATTGCCCAGGCACAAAACAATTTGTCGATCGCCAGTTATAACAAAGCGGTTGTTGATGCGGTGAACGACGTGGCGCGCACCGCCAGTCAGGTGGCGACGCTGATGCAGAAAAATCAGCATCAGCAGCAGATAGAGCATGACGCCGATCGGGTGGTCAGCCTGGCGCAGGCACGCTTTGACGCCGGGATCATTGCGGGTTCTCTTGTCAGTAAGGCCAGAATACCGGCGCTGCGTGAGCAGGCTAACGGACTGATTTTACAAGGCCAGTGGCTGGATGCGTCGATCCAACTCACCAGCGCGCTCGGCGGCGGCTATCATCACTCCTGAGGCATCTTCGCTTTACTGCGGCGCTTTAGCCACCAGCGAGCACCGATCACCAGCACTACCGCCAGAATCAGCCAGATCCAATGCTTGAGGTGCTGATCGAGGTGATGCAACCACGGCGCGACCACTTCACCTCCCACGTAGCCCAGGGTGGTGAAGATCAGCGCCCAGATCAGCGCGCCGAGAATATTCAGGGGTAAAAAAATCTTTGGTGGCAGATGGCTGGCACCAATCAGCAGCGGCCCGATCACGCGGAATCCGTACATAAAGCGGGTGCCGATCACGAACAGATACGGGCGGCGCTGGATCATCTTTTGCGCCTGGCGGATTTTGTTGCGGTGACGGGCGAAGCGGCGCAGAATCTTGCCGCCATAGCGGCGTCCCAGCAGATACAGCAGTTGATCGCCTATCATGCCGCCTAAGGCCACGGCCACGACCACAAGAGGAAATTTGAGTAATCCCTGATGTGCGGCAACGCCTCCCAGCAGAGTGATGGTCTCGCCTTCAGCCAGACTCCCAATCACCAGAGCGGCATAACCGTATTGCGCAATAAGACTGTTTATATCCATACGTCTGTATGACCTCCACGACTGTAAGCATACACCCTCTGAATTCGGGATGCTCAAAAAGGGCCATCACACGCAGCGGCATTTCTTTGTCTGTACAATAAATAATCGAAAAGCTGAATTATACTTGAAGTGTTAAGTCCACAGCTGACAACAAGGGGGCGGTATGAACCATGTCTGGGGGCTGTTTTCTCATCCCAATCGTGAAATGCAGGTGATCAACAGCGAGAACGAAACGGTTTCGCATCACTACACCCACCATGTGCTTTTGATGGCGGCCATCCCGGTTATTTGCGCCTTCATTGGTACAACACAAATCGGCTGGAATTTTGGCGACGGCAATGTCCTGAAGCTCTCTTTGTTTACGGGACTGGCGCTGGCTGTCCTGTTCTATGCCGTGATGCTGGCGGGCGTGGCAATCATGGGGCGCGTGATCTGGTGGATGGCGCGGAGTTATCCGCAGCGTCCATCCCTGACGCACTGTATGGTGTTTGCCGGCTATGTCGCGACGCCGCTATTTCTTAGCGGTCTGGTGGCGCTGTATCCGCTGGTGTGGCTTTGCGCATTTGTCGGCACAGTAGCACTGTTCTATACCGGCTATCTGCTCTATCTGGGCATTCCGACATTCCTGAATATCAATAAGGAAGAGGGCTTAAGTTTCTCCAGCTCGACCCTGGCTATCGGCGTACTGGTACTGGAAGTGCTGCTCGCGCTGACCGTCATCCTCTGGGGATACGGCTACCGCTTGTTCTGATTACCGTGCTGCATTGTTGGTGCAAAAGCCAGCAATGCAGCATTTCCTGACGATTCTCTTATGGCGGCGAGGTCATTAGCTCGCTATGATTCCTCTGCTAGCCTGAGCCATTCTGACTCCGGCGGTGCGTGTCATCACGCGTGAATCATTTTCTGAAATCTCATCATGCTGAAATTCCGAGTTTCCATACTGAGCCTGGCGCTGATGCTGGCTGTGCCTTTTGCGCCACAAGCGCTGGCAAAAACGGCGGCGACTGCCGCGGCGTCTCAACCCGAGATCGCCTCCGGTAGCGCGATGATCGTGGATCTGAACACCAATAAGGTTATCTATTCAAACCATCCGGACCTGGTGCGTCCGATTGCGTCAATTACCAAATTAATGACGGCGATGGTGGTGCTTGATGCACGACTGCCGCTGGACGAAAAACTGAAAGTGGATATCAGCCAGACGCCGGAGATGAAAGGGATTTACTCTCGCGTGCGGCTGAACAGTGAAATCAGCCGTAAAAATATGTTGCTGCTGGCGCTGATGTCCTCAGAAAACCGGGCGGCGGCGAGCCTGGCGCACCATTATCCTGGCGGCTATAACGCGTTTATAAAAGCAATGAACGCGAAGGCAAAAGCGCTGGGTATGACCCAGACGCGTTTTGTGGAGCCAACCGGTTTGTCGATTCATAACGTGTCGACCGCACGCGATCTCACCAAAATGCTGATTGCCAGCAAGCAGTACCCGCTGATCGGTCAACTGAGTACCACGCGTGAAGATATGGCGACCTTCGCCAATCCGGCGTATACGCTGCCGTTCCGCAATACCAACCATCTGGTGTATCGCGATAACTGGAATATTCAGCTTACTAAAACCGGCTTCACCAACGCGGCTGGCCATTGTCTGGTGATGCGCACGGTAATCAATAACAAACCGGTGGCGCTGGTGGTGATGGATGCGTTCGGCAAGTACACCCATTTCGCCGACGCCAGTCGTTTACGCACGTGGATCGAAACCGGGAAAGTGATGCCGGTTCCGCCGGCGGCGTTGAGCTATAAAAAGCAGAAAGCCGCACAGATGGCTGCTGCGGGTGGCAATGCGGGTGAGCAGACCGCGCAAAACGACTGATGCCGCTATAGGCCGGATAAGGTGAAGTCGTCCTGGAAAATAGCCTGATGGCGCTTCGCTTATCAGGCCTACGAAAACATCTCACCCGTAGGCCGGATAAGGCGAAGTCGTCCTGGAAAATAGTCTGATGGCGCTTCACTTATCAGGCCTACGAAAACATCTCACCCGTAGGCTGGATAAGGCAATCGTCCTGGAAAATAGCCTGATGACGCTTCGCTTATCAGGCCGACGAAAACATTTCACCCGTAGGCCGGATAAGGCATTTATGCCGTCATCCGGCATGAATAACAAAACCTTACTCTGGCAGCGTCCAGTCACCTTCGTTGAGTGGGCGCTGCATAATCAACGTATCCCGCCAGTCTCCCTTTTTATACCCGACGCTACGCAACTGTCCGGCAATCTCGAAACCGTGCTTTTTATGCAATCGCAGCGACCCCGGATTGTTATGGCCGTCGCCAATCACCGCCACCATCTGCCGCCATGGACCTTCTTCACAGCGGGTGATTAACGTATGCATCAGCAGGCTGCCGACGCCGCGTCCGGTCATGCTGGCATCGACATAAATCGACTCTTCCAGGGTAAAACGATAGGCCGGGCGAGGACGATACTGCGTGGCATAACAATAACCGACGATCACGCCGCGATAGAGCGCCACCAGCCACGGCAATCCATACTGTGCCACCGTACGCATACGTCGGCGCATTTCATCGACCGTCGGGGGGGTTTCTTCAAAAGAGGCGCGGCCATTCAACACATGCCACGCATATAACGAGGAGATCGCCTCTACGTCGTCGGGCAGCGCATCGCGTACCACGATATCGTTATCAGAAAGCGTATCGGCAACAGACATGGTTCTCACCTTTGCGAAGAAAAACCGGAGTCATCACGACTCCGGCACATCTTATTACTTTTGCACGATATTTCGTGCAAATCCAGCCTGCGCATCAGGCACATTAGCTGGCGTTAATCTGAAGACGGTACTTTCCAGAATTTTTGCTTACTGGTCTTGCCAATTCCGGGATTCATACTGTTGGTCGGGTCATTTTCGCGATAAAAACGGGTCAGTGCGGGCGGTGCTTCATACAGATGCCCGACGTTATGCTCAGCCGGGTATTGCGCGCCGCGCTGTTGCAGCAGTTCCAGCATTTGTGCTTTCAGCGCGTGAGCATCCACACCTTTCTTCACGATATAATCCTGATGGAAGACGTAGCACATAAAGTGCCCGTAATAGAGTTTATGCACCAGTTGGTTATCCATCTCCGCCGGCAGATGTTCGTACCATTCGGTGTCATTGCGGCGCAGTGCGATGTCCAGCGCCAGAATATCCTCCACCTCGTCAGCATGAACTGCCTGATAGCGAATGGCTGCGCCAGCCGCTGCGAAGCGGTGCAGGAAGGCTTTGCTACCTTCTTCCGGCGTGCAGGCAAAGAAATCGCCTTCTGCGGTTTTAAAGAATTCGGTGAGCCAGCTTTGCGCTTCCGCGACGCCATCGCCCGCCATTTTTAACAGCAGATGATGTTCATATTTATCGCGCCAGCTTTTCATCCGTGGCGGCAGATGACTCGGGAACAGATGACCAAACTTCTGCATCGCGCGGTCGGTAAAGTGCGGACGGAAGAATTTCACCTTTTCCAGCATCGCGTCGGTGCGCCCCTTCAGGGTGAAGAAGAACGGCATTTTGTCGGTGCCGAGCTTATCAATCATCAGGAAAGTGTCTTTGCCGTACTGTTCGGCAATGTCGTAAATGTCGCGGTGCATGTATTCACCCGCCACCGGCAGATTGTCGAACGTCGCCAGAATATGGCGGCGGATCTCCGTCAGCACCTCGGGTTGATTGGTGCCAATGTAAAATACCTGCTGTTTTTTTTCCGCTTCAAAGGTGTCGAGACGCACCGCAAAGACCGCCAGCTTTCCGGCACAGCCAGAAGATTCGAACAGGCGATCCGGATCGGCGTTATAGCGTGCGGGCGTGTCGGCGTCGATGTCTCTGACGCGGGTGACGTAGTCGTGATCGTGGGCGTGTCGCCCGTCGTGGCGGACATTTTCCTCTTTGATCCGTTCATCGTCCAGTTGACTCAGGATCTGTTCTGGCGTTTGTCCCAGATCGATCCCCAGATGGTTAACCAGTTGCAGCTTGCCGTTTTCATCAATACGGGCAAACAGGGACATTTCGGTATACGCCGGGCCTCTTTGCACCAGCGAACCACCGGAGTTATTACAGATCCCGCCAATGACCGATGCGCCGATGCACGACGAACCAATCACCGAGTGTGGCTCACGCCCCAGCGGCTTCAGCGCTTTTTCCAGCGAATACAACGTGGTGCCGGGATAGGCCAGCACCTGCTCGCCTTTGCCCAGCACGTGGAGCTTGTCGAGGCGCAGGGTGCTGATGATGACAATCTCGCGGTCATAATCATTACCGTTCGGCGTGGAGCCTTCGGTCAGGCCGGTATTGGCCGCCTGCATCAGGATAATTTTATCGGCGTTGACGCAGGCGTTCAGCACGCGCCAGAGTTCCAGCAGCGATCCGGGAAAGACTACCGCCAGAGCCTCGCCCTGACCGGAACGGAAACCCTTGCGATAGCGGGCGGTTTTTGCAGGGTCAGTCAGCAGGTGTGAATGTCCCACCAGGCGGGCGAGCTCATTCAGGAAGGTTTTATTATCAGTTGTTGTAATGGAAGACATTCTCCACTCCTTGTGGTGGGACAAAATATCAGGTTCAAGCATAGCGCTTTGTATGACAATACGCTTTCTCATTCACACTGTCTTTGAATTGGCGGCGTTGAAAATTAAGAGAATA
This sequence comes from Citrobacter sp. T1.2D-1, assembly GCF_950098555.1. Lineage (NCBI taxonomy): Bacteria > Pseudomonadati > Pseudomonadota > Gammaproteobacteria > Enterobacterales > Enterobacteriaceae > Citrobacter > Citrobacter sp. T1.2D-1. Next base: position 17,270 of record NZ_CATNHH010000067.1, on the reverse strand, counting down.
ACCTTAGCTTTCTGCCGCGCTGCCGTTTAGGCTTATGGCAAAATGCGGTTTTTGCTATATTTTCGCTGCCACGTCGGGCTTTAGAGAAAGAGAGAATCAACATGAAATGGCTATGTTCTGTAGGTGTCGCAGTTAGTCTGGCGTTGCAACCAGCGCTGGCGGAGGAGCTGTTCGGTAACCATCCGCTGACGCCGGAAGCGCGGGATGCGTTTGTCACCCAGTTGCTGACGAAAATGACCGTCGATGAAAAGATTGGCCAGCTGCGTTTGATAAGCGTCGGCCCGGATAACCCGAAAGAAGCGATCCGCGAGATGATCAAAGACGGCCAGGTGGGCGCGATTTTCAACACCGTTACCCGTCAGGACATCCGTAAAATGCAGGATCAGGTGATGGAACTGAGCCGCCTGAAAATCCCTCTCTTTTTTGCCTATGACGTGCTGCACGGCCAGCGTACCGTCTTCCCGATTAGCCTTGGGCTGGCGTCCTCTTTTAACCTCGACGCGGTGAAAACCGTCGGACGCATCTCGGCGTATGAAGCTGCCGACGACGGCCTGAATATGACCTGGGCACCGATGGTCGATGTCTCCCGCGATCCGCGCTGGGGACGCGCCTCGGAAGGTTTTGGCGAAGATACCTATCTGACCTCCATCATGGGCAAAACGATGGTGGAAGCGATGCAGGGCAAAAGCCCGGCGGATCGCTATTCGGTGATGACCAGCGTGAAGCACTTCGCCGCCTACGGCGCCGTGGAGGGCGGTAAAGAGTACAACACCGTGGACATGAGTCCACAGCGCCTGTTTAACGACTATATGCCGCCGTACAAAGCCGGTCTGGATGCAGGCAGCGGCGCGGTGATGGTGGCGCTGAACTCGCTGAACGGCACGCCAGCGACCTCTGATTCCTGGCTGCTGAAGGACATTCTGCGCGATAAGTGGGGCTTTAAAGGCATTACCGTGTCCGATCACGGGGCCATCAAAGAGCTGATTAAACACGGCACCGCCGCCGATCCGGAAGATGCGGTGCGCGTGGCGCTCAAGTCCGGCATTAACATGAGCATGAGCGACGAGTATTACAGCAAATACCTGCCGGGACTGATCAAATCCGGCAAAGTGACGATGGCGGAGCTGGATGACGCGGCGCGTCACGTGCTCAACGTGAAATATGACATGGGGCTGTTTAACGATCCGTACAGCCATCTGGGGGCGAAAGAGACCGATCCGGTGGATACCAACGCCGAAAGCCGACTGCACCGCAAAGAAGCACGTGAAGTCGCGCGTGAAAGCCTGGTGCTGCTGAAAAACCGCCTCGACACGCTGCCGCTAAAAAAATCGGGGACGATTGCGGTTGTCGGCCCGCTGGCTGGCAGCAAACGCGACGTGATGGGCAGCTGGTCTGCCGCAGGCGTGGCCGATCAGTCCATTACCGTTCTGACCGGCATTAAAAATGCTCTCGGCACAAACGGTAAGGTGGTGTACGCCCATGGGGCCAACGTCACCAACGATAATGACATTGTCACCTTCCTCAATCAGTACGAAGAGGCGGTGAAGGTGGACTCGCGTTCTCCTCAGGAGATGATTGATGAAGCCGTCGCGGCGGCGAAGCAGTCTGATGTGGTGGTTGCCGTGGTGGGTGAGGCACAGGGCATGGCGCATGAAGCGTCCAGCCGTACCGACATTACCCTGCCGCAGAGCCAGCGCGACCTGATCGCGGCGCTGAAAGCGACCGGAAAACCGCTGGTGCTGGTGCTGATGAACGGTCGTCCGCTGGCGCTGGTGAAAGAAGATCAACAGGCCGATGCGATTCTGGAAACCTGGTTTGCCGGTACGGAAGGGGGTAACGCGATTGCCGACGTCCTGTTTGGCGACTACAACCCGTCAGGCAAACTGCCGATGTCCTTCCCACGCTCGGTGGGGCAGATCCCGACCTATTACAGCCACCTCAACACCGGTCGTCCGTATAACGCCGACAAGCCGAACAAGTACACCTCTCGCTACTTTGACGAAGCTAACGGCCCGCTCTATCCGTTTGGTTATGGCCTGAGCTACACCACGTTTACTGTTTCTGACGTGACGCTTTCTGCGCCGACCATGAAACGTGACGGCAGCGTGACGGCGAGTGTGAAGGTGACCAACACCGGCAAGCGTGAAGGTGAAACGGTGATCCAGCTGTACGTGCAGGACGTCACGGCTTCCCTGAGTCGTCCGGTGAAAGAGCTGAAAGGCTTTAAGAAAGTGAACCTGAAACCCGGCGAAACGCAGACCGTCAGCTTCCCGATTGATATCAACGCGCTGAAGTTCTGGAATCAGCAGATGACGTTCGATGCCGAACCCGGCAAGTTCAACGTCTTTATCGGCGTCGATTCTGCCCGCGTGAAGCAGGGATCGTTTGAATTGCTGTGATCGGCGTAAGGGGGCGTTCCCGCGTGGATTCCCCCTGTTTTTCCCCCCGAAAAAACCGAAATGTCGGGTTAACGGAATACTTTTCGACTATGCTTTTCCCTCAAGTCGCTGAAAAAGTCGACAAAAAGATGAGGAAAGCATCATGACAATCTCAAAGATTTGGGCCGGTTCGCTGGCGCTGTTAGCGGCAGTGAGCTTACCCTTGCAGGCGGCGTCGCCGGTGAAGGTTGGGTCGAAAATTGATACCGAAGGCGCGCTGCTTGGCAACATCATTTTGCAGGTGCTGGAAAGCCACGGCGTCAAAACGGTCAATAAAGTCCAGTTAGGTACCACGCCGGTCGTGCGCGGTGCGATCACCTCAGGCGAACTGGATATCTACCCTGAATACACCGGTAATGGCGCGTTCTTCTTCAAAGATGAAAACGATCCGGCATGGAAAAATGCACAAGCAGGCTTTGAGAAAGTCAAAAAACTCGATGCAGAGCAGAATAAGCTGGTCTGGTTAACACCGGCACCGGCCAATAATACCTGGACTATCGCGGTGCGAAGCGATGTCGCCGAAAAGAATAAACTCACCTCGCTGGCCGATCTCGGACGCTATCTGAAAGAGGGCGGTACCTTCAAACTGGCCGCCTCCGCCGAATTTATCGAACGTGCTGACGCGCTGCCCGCGTTCGAAAAAGCCTACGATTTTACGCTCGATCAGACGCAACTGCTTTCACTGGCGGGCGGTGACACGGCGGTGACCATCAAAGCAGCCGCGCAGCAAACGTCCGGCGTCAACGCCGCGATGGCCTACGGGACGGATGGTCCGGTCGCCGCACTGGGCTTGCAGACGTTAAGCGATCCCAAAGGCGTTCAGCCCATTTATGCGCCAGCCCCTGTGGTGCGTGAGGCGGTGTTGAAGGCGTACCCGCAGATGGCGGAATGGCTGCAACCTGTGTTTGCCAGCCTGGATGAAAAAACGTTGCAACAACTCAATGCCAGTATTGCCGTTGAAGGGTTAGATGCAAAAAAAGTGGCGGCAGATTATCTGAAACAAAAGGGATGGGTGAAATAAAGGGACTGAAAAAGGTTGGGTGACGTGTCAAAAGTCAGTATTCAGCGCGTACTGCTGCTGCTGGTTGTTCTTTCAGCCGCCGCCGTTGCGCTGCCGTTTGTGAACTATGCCCCGAATCGCCTGGTGTCGGGAGAGGGGCGACAGCTCTGGACGCTCTGGCCCGGTTCGGTGTCGATGCTCACCGGCGCGGGTTGCGCCCTGCTGGCATTGTGCTTCGTGCCGGGAAGAAAAGGGGCGCTGTGTACGCTGGTGGTGGCACAACTGCTGGTGATCCTGATGCTGTGGAGCGTGGGTAAGGCGGCGACACATCTGGCAGAAACGGGAACGCCGCTGGCGCGAACCAGCGTGGGAAGCGGTCTCTGGCTGGGGCTCGCGCTGGGATTACTGGCCTGCAGCGACGCTATCAGACGTATTACCGCACAGCCACTCTGGCGCTGGGTTTTACATGCGCAGTTGGCGATTATTCCCGTCTCACTCTTGCTGACGGGGACGTTCGATGACCTCTCTTTACTCAAAGAGTACGCTAATCGTCAGGATGTCTTTGATGATGCGCTGGCCCAGCATCTGACGTTGCTGTTGGGTACCGTGCTGCCCGCGCTGGCGATAGGCATTCCCCTTGGAATCTGGTGTTATTTTTCCACCGCCCGCCAGGGGCCGGTGTTTACCGTCCTCAATGTGATTCAAACCGTTCCTTCCGTCGCGCTGTTCGGCCTGTTGATTGCACCGCTTGCCGGGCTGGTAAAGGCGTTCCCCTGGCTTGCAACGGTGGGCGTGGCGGGAACCGGTCTGACCCCGGCGCTGATCGCGCTGGTGCTGTACGCGCTCTTGCCGCTGGTTCGCGGCGTGGTGGCCGGGCTGAATCAGGTTCCCCGCGATGTCCTGGAAAGCGCCCGCGCGATGGGGATGAGCATCGCGCAGCGCTTTCTACACGTTCAGCTTCCGCTGGCACTGCCGGTCTTTTTACGTAGCCTGCGGGTGGTGATGGTGCAGACCGTCGGGATGGCCGTCATCGCCGCGCTGATTGGCGCCGGTGGTTTTGGCGCGCTGGTGTTTCAGGGACTGCTCAGCAGCGCCGTGGATCTGGTGCTGCTGGGCGTGATCCCGGTCATTGCGCTGGCGGTACTGATTGATGCGCTGTTTGATTTAGGGAATGCTCTGCTGAAGGTAACCCACCATGATTGAATTTAGCCACGTGAATAAAGCCTTTGGTGAGCACAAGGCGGTTAGCGACCTGAATCTGCACGTTAAGGAAGGCAGTTTCTCGGTACTGATTGGCACCTCAGGTTCGGGGAAATCCACCACTCTGAAAATGATTAACCGGCTCGTGGAGCATGACAGCGGCAGAATTCGCTTTGCTGGTGAGGAAATTCGCAGTCTGCCGGTACTGGAACTGCGTCGGCGGATGGGCTACGCGATTCAGTCGATTGGCCTGTTTCCGCACTGGACGGTGGCGCAGAACATCGCCACCGTCCCGCAATTGCTGAAGTGGCCGCGCAGAAAAATTGATGAGCGGGTGGAGGAATTAATGGCGCTGCTCGGGCTGGAAGTCGTGTTGCGCGAGCGCTATCCGCATCAGCTTTCCGGTGGACAGCAGCAGCGCGTGGGCGTGGCGCGCGCGCTGGCTGCCGATCCGCAGGTGCTGCTGATGGATGAACCTTTCGGCGCGCTGGATCCGGTCACCCGTGGGGCGTTGCAGCAGGAGATGACCCGCATCCACCGTCTGTTGGGGCGGACCATTGTGCTGGTCACGCATGATATTGATGAAGCGCTGCGCCTGGCGGAGCATCTGGTGCTGATGGACGGCGGAGAAGTTGTTCAGCAGGGGACGCCGCTGGCGATGCTGACGGCACCGGCGAATGACTTTGTGCAACAGTTTTTTGGTCGCAGTGAGTTGGGAGTACGGTTACTGTCGCTGCGAACCGTGGCTGACTATGTGCGCCGGGATGAACAGATTGCCGGGGAGGCGTTGACCGAAGAGATGACGCTGCGCGATGCGCTTTCCGCGTTTGTCGCGCGCGGGTGCGACGTGTTACCGGTGGTCAATCAGCAGGGCATTGTCTGTGGGACGCTTCATTTTCGCGACCTGCTACTGGAGACGCTAACGCATGAAACGACTGTCTGACCCGCTGCTCTGGTTGATCGCACTCTTCCTGCTGATGCTGTTGGGGTTACCGCACAGCCAGGCGATTTTTGCCAGTCTGTTTCCTGAACTTCCGCGCCCGGTTTATCAGCAGGAAAGCTTTCTCGCGCTGGCGCTGGCCCATTTCTGGCTGGTCGCGGTGTCGAGCCTGTTTGCCGTGGTGATTGGCGTGGGCGCCGCAATTGTGGTGACACGACCAAAAGGACGGGAGTTCCGCCCGCTGGTGGAGACCATTGCTGCCGTTGGACAAACCTTTCCGCCCGTCGCGGTGCTGGCGATCGCGGTGCCGGTGATGGGATTTGGTCAGAAACCGGCCATTATTGCGCTGATCCTGTACGGCGTGTTACCCATCCTGCAGGCGACGCTGGCGGGACTGGGGTCGATTGAGGACAGCGTGCGCAACATTGCCAGCGGAATGGGGATGAGCCCGGGACAACAGTTGCGAAAGGTGGAGTTGCCGCTGGCGGCGCCGGTGATTCTGGCAGGGGTACGGACGTCGGTGATTATCAATATTGGCACCGCGACTATCGCGTCAACGGTGGGGGCCAGCACGCTTGGCACACCGATTATCATCGGTCTGAGCGGATTCAACACGGCGTATGTTATTCAGGGCGCGCTGCTGGTCGCGCTGGCGGCGATCGTCGTAGACCGCCTGTTCGAGCGGTTAGTGCAGCGCCTTAGCCGGCACGCAAAATGAAGGTATAGCCTGCGAGCATCACACCGCCAATACCGCCGATGGCCATGAGTAAAAAGAGGGTGATGACACCGATTTTCGCTACGCTCATGATGTTCTCCTTATGTTAACTCAGAGATTATACAGAGAAGCGTAGCTGTTAATGAATCATTAAATGCCAAGTGGATAAATATCGTGTCCTTCCGCGCGCCAGGCATTCAGCTGCTGCTGCTGTGCCGACGTCTGATTTTCGCCGCACCACACCAGTAGGGTTCGCCCCTCAAACAGGTCCGGGCGAAACTGGCTCAGCGAATGCGCCAGTACGTCAACCCGCCATCCCTGCTGGCTGGCAACCCAACCTTCCAACCACAGACGCGTGGTATCGTGAATATTCCAGCCCACGACCAGCGCATCTTTGCCCTGTTTTTTTCTGGCCGAGGCGAGGCAAATGGCGATGTAGTTGATCAACACACCGTCAAGGATCCCCAATAGCGCCAGTAGTGTGGGCTGTTGGCACTGTAACCGCCGACGTAGCGGAAGAAAAAGGTGGGTGGTTAGCGTCTGCGCGGGGTAATCCTGTCCACGCTCTTTTAGCCAGACCCGGAGACTGTGCAGATTGTTATTTTGCAGATAGTGCAGCAGGGTTTCCTGTTGTTCACGCCATCCGTTTTGCAGGTCCACGTTCTCATTGCTCAACAGCATCTTGACTTTGCCGACCTGCACCCCGTTATCAATCCAGCGTTTGATTTCGCGGATCCTGTCGATATCTGAATCATTGAACAGGCGATGTCCGCCGTCGGTCCGCTGCGGTTTCAATAATCCATAACGCCGCTGCCACGCGCGGAGCGTAACGGGGTTAATATCACAAAGCAAAGCCACTTCACCTATGGTGTAAAGCGCCATCATTTTATCCTTGCTCGCGAGGTCCCAGTCTAACTTTAGTCGCTCTTTTTCGAACCAGGTAGTTTTGTCTGTTTTTTAATCAAAGGAGGCGTGATATTGTATTCACACGGACACTTTTGAGTGATCGTTCTCACGAATTCATCTTTTTTTGCAACAGTTCAAAGAAAGATCAACGTAGTCGATGTATGTTACGCGGTTTTAAACGCAGTGTGGTTTGCGGGTATGTACGATTTTAATCTGGTGTTGCTGCTGCTTCAGCAGATGTGCGTGTTCCTGGTTATTGCATGGTTGATGAGTAAAACGCGTTTATTCATACCGTTGATGCAGGTGACCGTTCGCTTACCCCATAAGTTGCTCTGTTACGTCACCTTCTCTATTTTCTGTATCCTCGGCACCTATTTTGGTCTGCACATTGATGATTCCATCGCCAACACGCGCGCGATTGGCGCGGTGATGGGCGGTCTGCTCGGCGGACCGGTCGTCGGTGGACTGGTGGGGCTAACCGGGGGTCTGCACCGCTATTCGATGGGCGGCATGACCGCGCTCAGTTGTATGATCTCCACCATTGTCGAAGGACTGCTGGGCGGTCTGGTGCACAGCGTGCTGACGCGGCGGGGACGCACCGATAAAGTCTTCAATCCGCTGACGGCAGGGGCGATCACGTTTGTCGCCGAAATGGTACAGATGCTGATCATTTTGCTGATCGCCCGGCCGTTTGACGATGCTTACCGGCTGGTCAGCAATATCGCCGCCCCGATGATGGTCACCAACACCGTTGGCGCGGCGCTGTTTATGCGTATTTTGCTCGACAAGCGCGCGATGTTTGAAAAATACACCTCTGCGTTTTCCTCCACCGCGCTGAAAGTAGCGGCCTCCACCGAAGGTATCCTGCGCCAGGGATTCAACGAAGTGAACAGCATGAAGGTGGCGCAGGTGCTGTATCAGGAACTCGATATCGGCGCGGTGGCGATTACCGATCGCGAGCGGCTGTTGGCCTTTACCGGGATTGGCGACGATCACCATTTGCCGGGCAGGCCTATCTCTTCCAGCTACACGCTACGGGCCATCGAGACGGGCGAGGTCGTATATGCTGACGGCAACGAAGTGCCGTACCGCTGTTCGCTGCATCCGCAGTGCAAACTTGGTTCTACGCTGGTTATCCCATTACGCGGTGAAAACCAACGGGTGATGGGGACCATCAAGCTGTATGAAGCAAAAAACCGACTCTTCAGTTCCATTAACCGAACGCTGGGTGAGGGGATTGCTCAGCTACTCTCCGCGCAGATCCTCGCCGGGCAATATGAACGTCAGAAAGCGATGCTGACTCAGTCAGAAATCAAGCTGCTGCATGCGCAGGTTAATCCGCATTTTCTGTTTAATGCGCTCAACACCATTAAGGCGGTGGTGCGCCGCGACAGTGAACAGGCGAGCCAACTGGTGCAGGATCTCTCTACCTTCTTTCGCAAAAACTTAAAGCGCCCGTCGGAGATCGTCACGCTTGCCGACGAAATTGAGCACGTGAATGCCTATCTGCAAATTGAGAAAGCGCGATTCCAGGCGCGGCTGCAGGTGAGTTTAAACGTGCCGGATGCGCTGGCGCATCAGCAGTTGCCGGCCTTCACTCTGCAACCCATTGTCGAAAACGCCATTAAGCACGGGACGTCACAGCTGCTGGGGACGGGAGAGGTGTCTATCACCGCCCGTCAGGAAGGGCAGTACCTGATGCTGGATATTGAAGATAACGCCGGGTTGTACCAGCCCACCACGAATGTCAGCGGTCTGGGCATGAATCTGGTGGATAAACGCCTGCGCGAACGGTTTGGCGATGACTACGGTATTAGCGTGGTCTGCGAACCGGATAGCTTTACCCGAATAACCCTACGACTGCCCCTGGAGGAGACGCATGATTAAGGTGCTGATTGTGGATGATGAGCCGTTAGCGCGGGAAAATCTGCGGATCTTGTTACAGGAACAAAGTGATATTGAGATCGTGGGTGAGTGCGCCAACGCCGTTGAAGCGATTGGCGCGGTGCATCGACTGCATCCGGACGTGCTGTTTCTGGATATTCAAATGCCGCGTATCAGCGGGCTGGAAATGGTCGGTATGCTTGACCCGGAGCATCGTCCGTATATTGTTTTTCTGACCGCCTTTGACGAATACGCGATAAAGGCTTTTGAAGAGCATGCCTTTGATTATCTTCTGAAACCGATAGAAGAGGCGAGGCTGGAGAAAACCCTCAGTCGTCTGCGCCAGGAGCGGAGCAAGCAGGACGTGTCGGTGCTGCCGGAAAACCAGCAGTCGCTGAAGTTCATCCCCTGTAGCGGGCACAGCAGGATCTATCTGCTGCAAATGGATGATGTCGCCTTTGTCAGCAGCCGCATGAGCGGCGTGTTTGTGACCAGCAGCGAAGGCAAAGAAGGCTTTACGGAACTGACGCTCAGAACACTGGAAAGCCGCACGCCATTGTTGCGCTGCCATCGACAGTATTTGGTTAACATGGCGCAGTTACAGGAAATTCGCCTGGAAGATAACGGTCAGGCAGAGCTGATACTACGCAACGGGTTAACCGTTCCGGTCAGCCGCCGCTATCTGAAAAGTTTGAAAGAGGCGATTGGCCTGTAAAACTGGTACACTGCGCGCCATTGCATCATCGACAGTTGAAGGCTCTATGCTTAGTAACGATATTCTTCGTAGCCTGCGCTACACCCTGAAAGTTAATAATAACGACATGGTGCGCATTCTTGCGCTCGCCGACATGGAATCCACCTCTGCGAATTTCGACACCTGGATGACCAAAGAAGATGAAGAGGGTTTTGTCCGCTGCCCGGATATTATTCTCTCCGGATTTCTGAATGGTCTGATCTACGAGAAGCGCGGCAAAGATGATTCAGCGCCTGAACTGGCGCTTGAGCGTCGGGTGAACAACAACACGGTGCTGAAAAAGCTGCGTATCGCCTTTTCGCTCAAAACGGATGATATTCAGGCGATCATGACCCAGCAGAACGTTCGCGTTTCAATGCCGGAAATTACCGCCATGATGCGTTCTGTCGATCATAAAAACTACCGCGAGTGCGGCGATCAGTTTATGCGTTATTTCCTGCGTGGACTGGCTGTGCGTCTGCACGGCAATAAAGACTAAAAGAAAAGCGACGACCCGGCATGATGCCCGGTCGTCGTCGTTTGATTATTTCACTTCTTTAAAGCCTGAGGCTTCCAGCATTTTCTGGCTCTGCTTCATGCTGATACCGTTGCTCGGGTCACCAGAGAATTGAGTACCCGTCACACCCTGCAGCTTTTTAAAGTCAACCTTCTCCATGTCAACAGAGACGGTTTCTTCAGCGTAGCCATCCTTATAGGTCAGCTTCTCTTCCACGCCGGGAATGTTTTGATATTTTGCACTGATCGGATCAAGGATCTTCGCCGCGTCTTCTTTGGTTTTTACCCCGATAGAGGCAAAGTTGATTTTGTTTTGTGAGGTCTGCTTAATGACTTTGTCACCCTTGTAGGTATAGGTCATTACGATCTCAGTACCATTGACATCCGCTTTGAATGTTTTGCTTTCTTCCTTGTCGCCACATCCAGCCAGAGAGAAAACGAGAACTGACGCGAAAACTACCGAAAAAAACGTATTTAATGCTTTCATGTAAAACTCCATTTTATTAAACGTCTGGTACTCAAAAAATCGTACCTGGTATGTATACCAGAAAGAAATACAGTATAGGGGGAAAAGGCTAGGGGAGATGTCTGAAAATGCGGTGTGAAAAATCTGGAAATGACGTGATCTGCTGCCCTGTTGGACAAAAAAAGCGCCGCGAAAGCGGCGCTTGAGGGCGAACTTATTTAACCTGATGTCCAGGCTTCGCGCCTTCATCCGGGCTCAGCAGGAAGATATCTTTCCCGCCAGGACCCGCCGCCATCACCATCCCTTCAGAGATGCCGAAGCGCATTTTACGCGGTGCCAGGTTTGCCACCATGATCGTATGACGGCCAATCAGTACCTGCGGATCCGGATAGGCTGAACGAATGCCGGAGAAGACGTTGCGCTTCTCGCCGCCCAGGTCCAGCGTCAGGCGCAGCAGCTTGTCGGAACCGTCAACGAATTCGGCGTTTTCAATCAGCGCCACGCGCAGATCGACTTTGGCGAAATCATCAAAACTAATGGTTTCCTGAATCGGGAAGTCTGCCAGCGGACCGGTCACCGGAGCGGTCATGGCTTTGACCTCTTCCTTAGACGCTTCAACCAGCGCTTCAACCTGCTTCATGTCGATACGGTTATACAGCGCTTTGAAGGTGTTCACCTTGTGCGCCAGCAGCGGTTGCGTAATTGTATCCCAGCGCAGTTCCGTATTGAGGAACGCTTCAACGCGCTCGCTCAGGGTTGGCAGAACCGGTTTCAGATACGTCATCAGCACGCGGAACAGGTTGATGCCCATTGAGCAAATCGCCTGCAGATCGGCGTCGCGACCTTCCTGTTTCGCCACAACCCATGGTGCCTGCTCGTCCACATAACGGTTTGCGACATCCGCCAGCGCCATGATTTCACGAATCGCTTTGCCGAATTCTCGACTTTCCCAGGCTTCGCCAATGACAGTCGCTGCGTCGGTAAAGGTTTTATAAAGCGCGGGATCGGCCAGTTCAGAAGCCAGCACGCCATCAAAACGCTTGCTGATAAAGCCGGCGTTACGGGAGGCGAGGTTAACCACCTTGTTGACGATGTCAGTGTTCACGCGCTGCACGAAATCTTCCAGATTCAGGTCGATATCATCAATGCGTGAAGAGAGTTTCGCGGTGTAGTAGTAGCGCAGGCTGTCGGCGTCAAAATGGTTCAGCCAGGTGCTGGCCTTAATAAAGGTGCCGCGAGATTTGGACATCTTCGCGCCGTTGACGGTGACATAACCATGCACGAACAGGTTAGTCGGCTTGCGGAAGTTGCTGCCTTCCAGCATGGCCGGCCAGAACAGGCTGTGGAAGTAGACGATATCTTTACCGATGAAGTGATACAGCTCGGCAGCAGAATCTTTCTTCCAGTATTCGTCAAAGCTGACGGTATCACCGCGCTTGTCGCACAGGTTTTTGAAAGAGCCCATGTAGCCGATCGGGGCATCCAGCCAGACATAGAAATATTTACCTGGCGCATTCGGGATTTCAAAACCAAAGTAAGGCGCATCGCGGGAGATATCCCACTGTTGCAGGCCAGATTCAAACCATTCCTGCATTTTGTTCGCAACCTGCTCCTGCAGCGCGCCGCTGCGGGTCCACGCCTGCAGCATTTCGCTGAAAGAGGGCAGGTCAAAGAAGAAGTGTTCAGAGTCACGCATCACCGGCGTTGCGCCAGACACCACGGATTTCGGCTCGATCAGTTCAGTCGGGCTGTAGGTCGCGCCGCACACTTCACAGTTGTCGCCGTATTGATCCGGAGATTTACATTTCGGGCAGGTGCCTTTCACAAAACGGTCCGGCAGGAACATGCCTTTTTCCGGATCGTAGAGCTGAGAGATGGTGCGGTTCTTAATAAAACCGTTCTCTTTCAGACGGGTATAGATAAGCTCAGACAGTTCCCGATTCTCATCGCTGTGCGTGGAGTGGTAGTTGTCATAGCTGATGTTGAACCCGGCGAAATCCGTCTGGTGTTCCTGACTCATTTCCCCAATCATCTGCTCCGGGGTGATGCCAAGCTGCTGTGCTTTCAGCATGATTGGCGTGCCGTGGGCGTCGTCGGCGCAGATGAAGTTGACCTCGTGGCCGCGCATTCGCTGGTAACGGACCCAGACATCAGCCTGGATGTGCTCCAGCATATGGCCGAGGTGGATTGAGCCGTTGGCGTACGGCAGTGCGCACGTTACCAGAATTTTCTTCGCGACTTGAGTCATAGTAGGTATTACTTCTTCTCTGTTGAAAGGGGGTTCTGATGTTACCTGAAAGGGAATAACTACGCCAAGAATTAAGGGCATCAAACCACAAATGAATAATTGTTACCGCTGGAGTACACTAGCTCGCTACAATTGACCTTTTCAGAACAACAAAAAGGAGTCGGGATGAACGCACAATCCCAGGCCAAATCACCAGAGACCCTGCGCGCGATGGTCGCCGGGACGCTGGCGAATTTTCAGCACCCCACCCTGAAGCATAATCTGACGACGCTGAAGGCGTTGCACCACGTCGCCTGGATGGATGACACGCTGCACGTTGAACTGGTCATGCCGTTCGTCTGGCACAGTGCATTTGAGGTGTTAAAAGAGCAATGTAGCGCCGACCTGTTGCGTATCACCGGTGCGAAGGCGATAGACTGGAAGCTTTCTCACAATATTGCCACCCTGAAGCGTGTGAAAAATCAGCCGGGCGTGAATGGCGTGAAGAACATTATCGCCGTCAGCTCTGGCAAAGGCGGCGTGGGCAAATCGTCGACTGCGGTAAACCTGGCGTTGGCACTGGCGGCAGAAGGGGCGAAAGTAGGGATTCTGGACGCCGACATTTATGGTCCGTCGATCCCAACCATGCTGGGTGCGGAAAACCAGCGTCCCACCTCGCCGGATGGCACGCATATGGCGCCGATCGTGTCTCACGGGCTGGCGACGAACTCCATCGGCTATCTGGTCACGGATGATAACGCGATGGTCTGGCGTGGGCCGATGGCCAGCAAAGCGCTGATGCAGATGCTACAGGAGACGCTGTGGCCGGATCTGGATTACCTCGTGCTGGATATGCCGCCAGGCACCGGCGACATTCAACTGACCCTGGCGCAAAACATTCCGGTCACGGGAGCCGTCGTGGTCACCACGCCGCAGGATATCGCGCTGATCGACGCCAAAAAAGGCATCGTCATGTTTGAAAAAGTTGAAGTGCCTGTGCTGGGCATTGTCGAAAACATGAGCATGCATATCTGCAGCAACTGTGGTCATCATGAGCCTATCTTTGGTACCGGCGGCGCGCAGAAACTGGCTGAGCAGTATCACACGCAACTGTTGGGGCAGATGCCGCTGCATATCAGTCTGCGTGAAGATCTCGATCGCGGGACGCCGACCGTTGTCAGTCGTCCGGACAGTGATTTCACCGTAATGTATCGCGAACTGGCGGGACGTGTTGCCGCGCAGCTTTACTGGCAGGGTGAAGTCATTCCTGGTGAGATTGCTTTTCGTGCCGTCTGAGTTCTGCTGAACTGTTTCTTTATCTCCGTTCACCGCATCCGCTAAATAATGATGCGGTGAATATTTAATTTAAACAATGCTGTCTGATCTATGTAGTTCCACTGAACAGAGTGGGTGTTTTTCTTAAAAAAGAAGCGTAATCCACCATTTAAATTGCTCATTCCCGCATGATTAATTTATTATTTCTATTGGTATGGCAATGGAGTCATGACCATACTTTACAGGCAGACATACTGCGCTGTAACTATTTTTACTACAGGGATTACACTCGACATGAAGAATTATCTGTTGTCAGGAATCATAGTTTTGACTTACGGAATGAGTACCCCTGGCTTTTCCTCCGATACAGCCACGTTAACCATCAACGGTAGAGTAACAATACCCACTTGCAGTACCGACGTCGTTAACAGTCAGTTGCAGCAGCGTTGTGGTAATACTCTCTATCAGTTTAATACGCAGGATGCAAAAAAGACCTCATCAGCAAGGGGCGTGGCGACCGAAATGACCCATCTTCCCGGAGATGCGGCACGACAGATCGTACTTAACCGCTACGATTAATCAGGCGGTTGTTTATCTAAGTAAATTTTCGTTCTTAGCCGAAATCATCATCATGAATGATTTCGGTATTTTAATTCCCTTCTCATATATTACTGTACAAAAATTAGCTAAAATTAATCACCGCTAAAAATAATCATTCCCTTCTTTATTTATTGAAATTATGTTTCATAATTTTATTTGCGTTAAGTCAATAAAACAATGCGTTTACATTGCGGCAACGAACCGTCTATGAGAATTTACTCCCCGAGATAAGCCCTTTCTTAACAAATAGACATAATTCAATTCAGGAAAATATTATGAAGCGTTCAATTATTGCCATCGCTGTTCTTTCATCTGTTTTTATCAGTGCTGGCGCAGTGGCTGCAGCGGGTGATACCTATGATTCCGGTGTATTAAAAATTAACGGTAAAGTGGTTGGGACTACGTGTCAATTTATTGACTCAAATACCGCGGAAATCAGTCTGAACGAAGTGGGTATGGATAAACTGAGTACGCTTACCGTCGGTCAGGCTTATACTCCGGTGGTTAATGGAACTCAGCAACCGTTGAGAATTAAGTGTGAAGGGAATAAAACACCGCGGGTAACATTCTCTGCCAGTCAATTTGATGATAAAAAAGTTACGTTTAATAACGGCGATGCAAAAGGGGTAGGTTTTGCGGTTTACTACGGTAATGATAACAAACAGATTGACCCTGCCGGGAAAATGGACCTCGCTCTCGAAAAAAATGCAAATGGCGAATATGAACTCAACTTCTTCGCCCGTTATGCACGTTTGAATAATAGTGATGCAGTTAAAGCCGGTAGTGTAAGTTCAACACTGACGCTGACGGTTGTGACAGACTGATATATGATACCGGCGGTACTTACCGCCGGTTCCTGGTGAGTAAGGCCGCGCAATTAAATATGAAAAGACTGGTTGCAGTATTATTATCTGCCATAATTCTACCTGTCCACGCAGGCATTGTTATTTATGGCACTCGGGTCATTTACCCGGCAGACAAAAAAGAAGTGGTTGTCCAATTGATGAATGAGGGCGGTAGCGCCTCGCTTGTGCAATCATGGATTGATGAGGGCGACACGTCATTACCCCCGGAGAAAATCCATGTTCCATTCATGTTAACTCCACCGGTGGTGCGTGTCCCAGCCAGTTCCGGGCAACAGCTAAAAATTAAGAAAATGGCCAATGCATTACCAGAAGATAGAGAAAGCCTGTTTTATTTGAATGTTCTGGACATCCCGCCGAATAACGTGGAATCGACAGGTAAAAACACGCTCAAGTTTGCCATGCAAAACAGGATTAAACTTATCTGGCGTCCAAAAGGAATTACTGTCGTCAATGAGGATAGCTTTCGTCAGTTAGGCTTATCCGCAACAGGTAGAACTCTGACTTTGAAGAATGGCACCGCAAACTGGATTACTGTTGCCGATATTAATACAGGAACGGTGAAAATAAATGATAAAGCAATTATGCTGGAACCGTTCTCTGCGCAGACCGTAAATACGAAGTCTGCTGTCGAAAGACAATATGAATTAACTATTATTGACGATAGCGGAAATTATATTAGCAGCAAAGTGAATGTGAAATAAACAGGAGTTGATTATGCCGCGGATGACCCCTGTTGCATTACTTATATTATCTATTTTGTTATCTCATCAGGTTCACGCCACAGCGACAGAAACATTTGACACCCATTTTATGATGGGGGGAGCAAAAGATCAGAAAGTTTCAAACTTTAGTCTTGATGACAGCAAGCCACTTCCCGGCCAGTATGAGCTGGATATTTACGTCAATAAACAATGGCGTGGCAGATATGAAGTTAACGTTGGTGATGAACCCGATAATGTTTGTCTGACTGATGATATTTTGCATAACCTCGGTGTCATAACCGACGATCTGAAACCACAGGTACCCGATCGGTGTATTACATTAAAGCGCGCGATCAGAAGCGGCAGCTATACATTCGATATAGGCATTTTTCGTTTGGATATGAGTGTTCCGCAAGCCTATGTTACACAAGTGGAGGCGGGTTATGTTTTACCAGATAATTGGGAACGCGGAATTAACGCTTTCTATACGTCATATTATGTGAGTCAGTATTACAGCGATGATCAACGTTCAGGACGTAACAAGAGTACTTATGTGCGATTTAACAGCGGATTGAACTTACTGGGGTGGCAGGCTCATGCGGATACCAGTTTTGACAAAGCAGAGGCCAGTCAGGGGGAGTGGAAAAGCAATACGCTGTATCTTGAGCGCGGTTTTGGTGATGCTGCCAACTTACTGATTTAGTGTATGATGGTGTTTTTGAGGTGCTCCAGTGGCTTCTGTTTCTATCAGCTGTCCCTCCTGTTCAGCTACTGACGGGGTGGTGCGTAACGGCAAAAGCACT
>NZ_CATNHH010000066.1:0-196 GCF_950098555.1 Citrobacter sp. T1.2D-1 | reverse complement strand
GTGTTAGGCCTGCCGCCAGCGTTCAATCTGAGCCATGATCAAACTCTTCAATTTAAGTTTGATGCTCGTAGAATTAAACTTCGTAATGAATTACGTGTTCACTCTTTGAGACTTGGTATTCATTTATCGTCCGAGGACGTTAAGAATCCATGTCACTTTGAGTGCCCACACAGATTGTCTGATAAATTGTTAAAGA
>NZ_CATNHH010000065.1:0-197 GCF_950098555.1 Citrobacter sp. T1.2D-1 | reverse complement strand
TCTTTAACAATTTATCAGACAATCTGTGTGGGCACTCAAAGTGACATGGATTCTTAACGTCCTCGGACGATAAATGAATACCAAGTCTCAAAGAGTGAACACGTAATTCATTACGAAGTTTAATTCTGTGAGCATCAAACTTAAATTGAAGAGTTTGATCATGGCTCAGATTGAACGCTGGCGGCAGGCCTAACACA
>NZ_CATNHH010000064.1:0-203 GCF_950098555.1 Citrobacter sp. T1.2D-1 | reverse complement strand
AGAAATTTCGTTGACGAAATGAGGCGGATCGGTTTTAATGCGCCCCGTTGCCCGGATAGCTCAGTCGGTAGAGCAGGGGATTGAAAATCCCCGTGTCCTTGGTTCGATTCCGAGTCCGGGCACCACTAATTTATATTAACGGACCTTCACGGAGGTCCGTTTTTGCATTCTAATCCCGCCAGAATCTATGCTTCACATCTAAC
>NZ_CATNHH010000063.1:0-218 GCF_950098555.1 Citrobacter sp. T1.2D-1 | reverse complement strand
TGACTAGGCTGTGGGTCAGGCCACTCTTGGCATCGACACCAATGTGGGCCTTCATGCCAAAGTGCCACTGATTGCCTTTCTTGGTCTGATGCATCTCCGGATCGCGTTGCTGCTCTTTGTTCTTGGTAGAGCTGGGTGCCTCAATGATGGTGGCATCCACCAAAGTGCCTTGGGTCATCATGACGCCTGCTTCGGCCAGCCAGCGATTGATGGTCTTG
>NZ_CATNHH010000062.1:0-231 GCF_950098555.1 Citrobacter sp. T1.2D-1 | reverse complement strand
GTGTGGGCACTCAAAGTGACATGGATTCTTAATGTCTTCGGACAATAAATGAATACCAAGTCTCAAAGAGTGAACACGTAATTCATTACGAAGTTTAATTCTGTGAGCATCAAACTTAAATTGAAGAGTTTGATCATGGCTCAGATTGAACGCTGGCGGCAGGCCTAACACATGCAAGTCGAACGGTAACAGGAAGCAGCTTGCTGCTTTGCTGACGAGTGGCGGACGGGT
>NZ_CATNHH010000061.1:0-237 GCF_950098555.1 Citrobacter sp. T1.2D-1 | reverse complement strand
CACCTGTCGGATCCTGGGACTCGATACGGCGCTGGAGAAGTGGGAATACCCGCGCGGTACCTTCGGTGTGGAGTTCCGTTACGGTTAAACCGGGTGCCGGATGGCGGCTTCGCCTTATCCGGCCTACGTGGATTTCCAGGCCCGGTAAGCGTAGCGCCACCGGGCAAAAAACTATCCCAACAACTCTTTTTTCAGATCCATCGCCAGTTCAAACGAATGCAGACGCGCCTGATGGTC
>NZ_CATNHH010000060.1:0-256 GCF_950098555.1 Citrobacter sp. T1.2D-1 | reverse complement strand
AGCTTAACCTTCGGGAGGGCGCTTACCACTTTGTGATTCATGACTGGGGTGAAGTCGTAACAAGGTAACCGTAGGGGAACCTGCGGTTGGATCACCTCCTTACCTTAAAGAACCTGCCTTTGTAGTGTCCACACAGATTGTCTGATGAAAAGTGAATAGCAAGGCGTCTTGCGATTGAGACTTCAGTGTCCCCTTCGTCTAGAGGCCCAGGACACCGCCCTTTCACGGCGGTAACAGGGGTTCGAATCCCCTAGGG
>NZ_CATNHH010000059.1:0-300 GCF_950098555.1 Citrobacter sp. T1.2D-1 | reverse complement strand
AATTAAAGCACTGTCTTTTTATATAGACATTTTCACTTAGTAACCATCCCCACCCGCAAAGATACATGTTAGCAACATGTTTTTCACTACGATCACTCAATTTAAACACGATTAACAAAAAGCACTGTTTTTGATTTAAATCAATGTTTAAACGTTGGTAAAAGCGTGTGAAACACGTTAAATTGTCGCCGATCAAATTGGTGGAAAGGTGATAAATTCGCTATAAATTGATCACTGTCGAAAAATGCAA
Source organism: Citrobacter sp. T1.2D-1 (assembly GCF_950098555.1). Lineage (NCBI taxonomy): Bacteria > Pseudomonadati > Pseudomonadota > Gammaproteobacteria > Enterobacterales > Enterobacteriaceae > Citrobacter > Citrobacter sp. T1.2D-1. The sequence continues at coordinate 50 of NZ_CATNHH010000059.1, read as the reverse complement.
ATCTTCCTCAATAAAAACCTGTTTATTGTAAGGATTTTGCGGCGTAATAT
>NZ_CATNHH010000058.1:0-309 GCF_950098555.1 Citrobacter sp. T1.2D-1 | reverse complement strand
CGCACTCGGAAAATTATTTTAAATTTCCCCTTGTCAGCCTGAAATAACTCCCTATAATGCGCCTCCACTGACACGGAACAACGGCACGCAAGCCGCCGGGTCAGCGGGGTTCAGAGATGAACGCCCACAGAGAAAAGCGAAATAAATGCTTGACTCTGAATGAGGAAAACGTAATATACGGGACCTCGCGACAGAGCGCTAAAGCGCGTCGCAACTGCTCTTTAACAATTTATCAGACAATCTGTGTGGGCACTCAAAGTGACATGGATTCTTAACGTCCTCGGACGATAAATGAATACCAAGTCTCAA
>NZ_CATNHH010000057.1:0-325 GCF_950098555.1 Citrobacter sp. T1.2D-1 | reverse complement strand
CATCTCCGGATCGCGTTGCTGCTCTTTGTTCTTGGTAGAGCTGGGTGCCTCAATGATGGTGGCATCCACCAAAGTGCCTTGGGTCATCATGACGCCTGCTTCGGCCAGCCAGCGATTGATGGTCTTGAACAATTGACGGGCCAGTTGATGCTGCTCGAGCAGGTGGCGGAAATTCATGATGGTGGTGCGATCCGGCAGGGCGCTATCCAGGGATAATCGGGCAAACAGGCGCATGGAGGCGATTTCGTACAGGGCATCTTCCATGGCACCGTCGCTCAGGTTGTACCAATGCTGCATGCAGTGAATACGCAGCATGGTCTCCAGC